>CAVCTI010000148.1:0-2987 GCA_963604755.1 Duodenibacillus sp.
ATCCAGGGCGAATGCTTGCTGAGTCTCTGGAATATTTAGGCGTAAGCGCTAGAAGTTTCGCAAAGAACTTAGGCGTTTCTACGCGCTCAGTTAACCGCATTCTTTATGAGGAAGGTCCGATTACCGCTGATATGGCTGTTCGCATTTCTGCAGCGCTTCCTGGCCCCACTCCAGAAATGTGGCTAACTATGCAGGCCGATTACGACGCTTGGGAAGCTGAGAAGCGAATTGACGTTTCAACTATTAGGAGGTACGCATGACTCGAATGTTCAATCCACCGCATCCTGGCGGCATCGTTGCTGATTCGTTGGAGTACTTGAGAGTCAGTGCAAAAACCTTTGCTGCTAACCTTGGCGTTCCTACACGCGCTGTAACGCGTATCCTTAACGAGAAAGACCCGATAACTGCTGAGATGGCGCTTCGAATCTCGGCTGCTTTGCCAGGCCCTTCTCCAAGAGTTTGGCTTGCTATGCAGGCTGCATACGATGTCTGGCAGGCAGAGCACCGAATTGATACGTCTTCTATAAAGCGCTACAAGGCGCCGCATAAAAAGAATCCCTAGTGCCTTATAAAGTAAGAAGACAAAATGAACGAGCCCGGAGACATTGTCATCTACCAAACAGAAGACGGACTAACAAACGTCCATATCGACTTGCTCGATGGCAATGTCTGGCTCACGATTGCTCAAATTGCCGCACTTTTTGAAGAAGATGAAAGCGCCATTCGTGAACATATCAAGAGTGCTTTCGAAGACGGAGAACTCGTTAAGGAAAAGAATGTTCAAACTTCGGAAGTCGAGGGCACTACCCTTTATGACCTAAGCACTCTCATTTCAGTTGCATTCCGCGTGAAAACCCATCGCGGGGCTCAATTTCGGCATTGGGCGATAAAACGCTTAACTGAGTACATGGTAAAAGGCTTTGCCTTAGATGACGAACGGCTAAAAGAACGTGGCGGCGGCAACTATTGGAAAGAACTCTTAGATCGCATCCGCGACATCCGTTCTTCAGAAAAGGTCATGTTCCGTCAGGTTCTTGACTTGTTTGCCACAAGCACTGACTACAACCCTAAGAGTTCTGAAGCTGTGAGGTTTTTTGAAATCGTGCACGACAAGTTGCATTACGCGGCACACGGCCATACCGCAGATGAAGTGATTTACGAGCGATCGGATGCGACAAAACCCTTTATGGGACTTAAATCGTTTAAGGGCGCAATGCCCGTCTTAAGCGACGTAGAGATTGCGAAAAACTACCTTGATGCAAAAGAGCTCAAGGCGCTTAACAACATTGTTTCGGGCTACTTTGAATTTGCGGAACTGCAAGCCTTGCGCCATAAGGCGATGCACATGCATGACTACATTGAACATCTAGATAGATTACTTTTGGCCAACGGTGAAAAACTCTTAGAAGGGAAAGCAACAGTAAGCCACAAAGAAGCGATGAAAAAAGCCGAGAGCGAATATCGCAAATATCAGGTAGAAACGCTATCGCCAGTTGAAGCGGCTTACTTGAAATCCCTGCAAAACACCGAAAAAGCGATCCAAGAGAAGATAAAGAAACAATAGGCCAATACGGATTTAGCAAAAGAGGATTGGCGAAAATTCTCAATATCCTCGCTCTAAAAAAGAGAGCCCGAGAAGTGATTCGAAGGCTCTCATTCTTTAAGACACTTCAAAACTAATTCGCAGGTCGTGCGCTTTTTACTTCAAGCTTTATTTTGGTCCAGTCCTTATCGACCTTAGCGTTGATGAGGTATAAATCTCCGCGCCTTACATGCGACCAGTCGTCATCATCGTCGAGCTCAGCGGTAATTGTCTCGCCGTCCGTGCCAGTGAATTCGTATTTGTCTCCACGCATGTGTTTTGTAAAACGCCCCTTAACCATGACGTATTGATCATCGCGCGCGGAGTCTTTCACTTCCTTTACTGTCATCACTTTCTCGTGATTAAACCCTGTGGGCCGGCCTGAATTCGCCTGAGCGCCATCAAACCCCGTTGGACCTGCGGCGACAACTGTTGCCGCTAAACTAAGGGCAAGGGTTGATGCAAGTAAGAGTGTTTTGCTGTGTTTCATCGATTTCAATCCTAACTAAAAATGTATTCGGGCTATTTTCTAATGATACTAACACAACACAAGTCCGTGTTTATCCTAAGAAACAAGAGGAAACAAAGAAAAGGCGGATTTAGAAAGCAATGCCCCTCTTCTGAAAAACGCCTTAAATGGAAAGATTTAATGGGGTGTTTTTCGCTTTAGCATTTCTCTGCCACAAGTTTGGCAAAGGCCATCTGTGCCTTCGATTCGTAGCGGCTACTGAGCGTCACAGCATCAAATCGACGAACAATTTCCGGGGCTTTTAACTTAAAGTAGTTAAGAGAGTTCTCAGTGCCGCTTACTAACCTGTCGCTTACGAATGTGGCGGCAAGACCGGCTTCGGCTAACCGCGCTGCGACAACCAGTTGCCCGACTTGAAAGAGAATCTTCGGTTCAATCCCAACTCTTTCAAACATCGCCATTGAACGTCTAAAAAGATTATTGTCCTTTGTTAGAAGAATGAACGGCAAAGACGCAAAGTCTCTAAGGGTGAGCGCTCGGCAATCGCTATTTCGATGGCGGTAAGAGTGAACATCGCTTGCGCTTAATGACGCCCGTTGCACGGAGTCGGGTAACTTAAAGCGCTTAGGAACGGCTAAAAGAAGCTCATCTTCAAATGCGAACGTTCTCTTAAAGTGAGGTAATGCGAGTGCTTCGCAACTAAAGGTTAAATCAATACTTCTCTCCTGAAGCATCCCGAGAAGGTCATCAGCGCGGCCATCAATAAGTTTCAAGTCAACGGCAGGATATTCCAGCCGAAAGGCCGCAATGGCGCTTGGCAACACGTAGGCATTAAGAAAATGCGTTCCTCCTACAGTGAGAGTTCCCGCGTGAAGTTCAGTTAAGTCAGAGATCTCGCGGGTGAGTTCCTCTTCTAAAGCGGCAATGGCTCTAGCC
>CAVCTI010000149.1:0-2663 GCA_963604755.1 Duodenibacillus sp.
ACGGGATGAGCGGCCTGATCGATTAAAAGCCCTGGAGCATCACGTACGCTTGAAGGTCCAAAAAAAGGCAAAACAAGGTAAGGGCCCGAAGGAACCCCCCAACGACCGAGCGTTGTTCCAAATCCTGTACGCTCTTCAGGCACTCCTGCCACCTTGCCTGCCACATCAAATAAGCCACCTAAGCCAAAAATCGTATTCACAAAGAATCGGTATAAAGAGGCCATTGCGCCATGTACATTGCCTTGGAGTGCGTTATTGACAAAATTACGAGGCTCGCCAAGGTTTGTGAAAGCGTTAACAACAATTTCTCTTACGGGTTCGGGCGTTATGGTGCGGTAGCCTTTAGCGACAGGCTCAAGAAAATACTCATCGAGCGTATCGTTAAACACCGTTGTGTTGCGATTCATCTTCTCCCAGGGGTCGGCGGGATTTTCTCCAGCGCCTTCCGGGACATTGGCGCAACCACTCGTTAAGAGAACAGCAACGCAACTTAAAGCGGCAAAACAGTGTTTCGTTTTCATTCCTTCGTATTCTTCTCAGCGAATTGGTACAAAAACTGGCCAATCAGGTTTTCGAGAACGATGGCAGACTGAGTGCGTTCTACAACGGAACCCTCTTTCCAGTTACTATCTTCGGCGCCAGCGGTAATTCCCACATACTGCTCGCCAAGAAGCCCCGAGGTGAGAATCTTCATAGAAGAATCCGCTGGAAATACGTAACGCGAGTCGATTGCGAGCTCAACTTTCGCCTGGAAGGTTTCTGAGTCAAATGTGACGCTTTTCACCCGCCCAACGACAACGCCCGAACTCTTCACAGAGGCGCGCGGCTTTAATCCCCCAATGTTGTCAAAGTGCGCTGTTACCGTGTAAGCGCTCGCGTTCATATTTAGGCTTCCTAAATTGGCTGCCTGCAACGCAACAAAGCCAAGAGCCAAAAAGCCCGCCACAATGAACAAACCGACGAGAAATTCCAATTGAGTGCGTTTCACTATCTCACTCCCTCTTTACACGACCGTAAACATAAAGGCGGTCATGACAAAATCCAACCCTAAAACCATCAGAGAGCTCACAACGACCGTTCGTGTCGTCGCTCGTGACACCCCTTCTGGAGTCGCTAATGCGCTATAGCCCTCAAAAAGAGCAATCAATCCCACAACGATGCCGAAAACAACCGATTTAATCATTCCATTTAAAACATCGTCAAAAACATCAACGCTAGCCTGCATCTGTGACCAAAATGCGCCATTATCTCCGCCGATTAAAGCCACACCAACAATCCAAGCACCAAAGATGCCAATGGCTGAAAAAATAATCGAAAGAATCGGCATGGAAATCACCGACCCTACAAATCTCGGAGCGATGATACGACGCAACGGGTCAACACCCATCATTTCCATTGCAGCAAACTGCTCTCCGGCGCGCATCAAACCAATTTCTGCAGTAAGAGACGTTCCGGCGCGCCCTGCAAACAAAAGAGCTGTCACCACGGGCCCTAATTCACGCATCAAAGAAAGCGCGACCAAAACGCCAAGCGCCTGTTCGCTTCCGAACCTCACAAGCGTCACATAGCCCTGAAGTCCCAAAACAAACCCCACAAAGAGCCCCGAAACCGAAATAATGAGAAGCGAATAATTTCCGATAAAGTGAACTTGCTGCACGACAATGAAAAAACGCCGTAATGCAGCAGGAACCAAACAAATCACTTGCCAAGAAAAGAGTCCAAAACGACCGATGGCTTCAGTCTCTCTAATGGCATAGCGCCCAAGTAGCGAAATAAGAGAAGTCAAACTTTTCATCTCGGCTTCTCCTCTAAGAAATCATCTTCGATTGTAGGAGCCGGATAATGAAAGCGCACAGGACCATCGGGAACCGCATCCAAGAACTGTCGCACAAAGGGGTCTGTCGACTGACTCATCGCTTCTGGCGTTCCCTCGCCCGAGACCTTGCCTTCGTTAATCATATAAACGTAGTCGGCAATCGCAAAAGTTTCCGCCACGTCGTGCGTGACGACAATGGCTGTAGCGTTAAGTGCATCGGTTAACTGGCGAATTAGGCGCGACGTGACCCCCATCGAGATGGGATCTAAGCCCGCGAAGGGCTCATCGTACAAAATCAGCTGTGGGTCTAACGCAATCGCGCGCGCTAAAGCCACGCGACGAGCCATACCGCCCGAAATTTCCGAGGGCATTAGAGAAGCTGTTCCTCGCAAACCCACGGCATTTAATTTCATAAGAACTAAGTCGCTAATCGTTTCTTCATCAAGTTGCGTTCTTTCACGCAAAGGGAAAGCGACATTTTCGAAAACCGTGAGATCTGTGAAAAGGGCGCCAAACTGAAAGAGCATTCCCATACGCTCACGCATGGCGTATAAGCTTGTTTCATTGGTGGGGTCGAGCTCTTTCCCATCAAAGACAATACGACCTGATTGAGGGACAAGTAATCCGCCGATAAGCTTAAGGAGCGTTGTTTTTCCCATCCCAGAGCCGCCCATGATGGCAACAACTTTTCCGCGGCCAAACTTCATCGTCACTCCGTCGAGAATGACGCGGTTTGCGTAGCTGAACTTGACGTTGTCAATCAGCAAAAAAGAAGCCTCATTTTCCATTACGACTCAACAACTGAACTTCGGTTCAACCGATATTATCACAAAGAGTTCTTGATACC
>CAVCTI010000150.1:0-1262 GCA_963604755.1 Duodenibacillus sp.
GCTGTAATGAGGTTCTAAAGCCCGAACGTAGGCTCGTAATCAGCTTCAAGTGCTCGATAACTGGCATCGAAAGAAATGCCGGACGTCCATCGTTGGCTGGCACATCGCGATTGGGAACCTCGGGATTTTTTTTCGCACTCAAATAATCGGAAAGAATCTTATTGGAGGTTAAAGAATCCATATCGGCAATTTGCGTTTTGGCGTTCTTGCGCTCTTCTTCATTTAAAGAGGGAAGTGCTGTTTGCAAAGCCTTAACGCGTTCTGCCATCGGGCCAATCAAGCACTTATGGATAAAGTCCGAGAGGTGAAGGCGACTGGCGCGACCGGTTCCAACGTACTCTGTGAAGGCTTCCTTATCGATGGGGTCAAGGTGCGCAATACCGAATCGCTCAGCAATCGCCTTTAGATGATGCTTATTAAAGCTCTCTAAGAGCGCATAGGTCTGATTGGAATACCAGGCGTTGGCTTTTTCGCCTTCTTCTAAAACGGCGCGAACCGGTTCACTCTTAAAGAAATTGACAGCATCCTCGTACTTTGCAAAGCCACGCGGAGCCCAAATAAAGTCGACATACTTGCCGCGGAAAACAGAGCGAAATTCCAACCCCACACGCACGCGAATCTTCATGATTTCTGCGGCGGTTGTGAGCTCTTCGACAGCGGCGGGATTAATCGTGTTGTGATAAATCACTGTGAGACTGCGAATGCCCTTAACCCACGCATCCATAATGAGGTAGGTGGGGTTCTTGCGGCCCTTGGTGTTGGAATCATGCACGTGCTGATCCATTGTGAGCTGATCCCAGCTCTCGGGCATCTCGATTAAGTAGCGTGAGGCAAGGAAGGAACGGACGATGCGCGGGTTGCCAGCGGCAACTTTACGAAAGTCGTGGATTAGTTTAAGTTGCTCAAGATCGTTACCTTTCGCCCGGATGATGTCTTTCATCATCTGTACGAGAACACGCCCCGTGTTAATACGAAATGGCGTTGAAGCGCTATTGATCACTTCATCATAAAGAGCTCGAAGCGCAGCCAAGCGAGTAGCCGCATCTCTTTGACCCTCGATGCTATACAAAAGATTAATTACGGCGTGCGCCACACGGGTTTCGTGCGAGCTTGCCAAACTAATGATGCCATGCGGATGCAAAGCGGTATTGAAAAGCTTTTGTTCAAGCTTTTCGTCGGGCTGGGTTTCCGTGGTCGAATTGACCATGGCGAGCAAATCTCGATCGCTTTGGTCAAAATACAGATTTTCTGACATACGAAAC
>CAVCTI010000150.1:1272-4936 GCA_963604755.1 Duodenibacillus sp.
CTTCGGGCTCGGTTTTTGGAGCTTCAGGTTCAGCTAACTTTCTTTCGCGATCCACAGCGGCAGCTGCCACTGTGTTTTTCTGTGCCACATTAGCCATTACGGTTGGTTCTGGTGCCTATCAGAAAAGTGCGCGTCAGAACGCAGCAGGTGTTCTCGGGACCGTGACTGTCGAGCAGCCTGCAGCGGGTGCAGAAAACACCGGAAACGATTTGCAATCGAACCAAGTCCCGCGCTAAAATACGCGCTTCCGTTGGCGGGGATAACTTTGCTAGCGGAAGCGTGAAAATTAGTTAAGCGGTCGTGGCGAAATTGGTAGACGCGCAGCCTTGAGGTGGCTGTGGCGAGAGTCATGAGAGTTCGAGTCTCTCCGACCGCACCATCAAATCCCTCTGTTCTGAAGGGCTTTCCCGAAAATACTCTTTCAAGTTTAGATTTTTTGTGCAGGTGTTCCTGTTGCAGAAGGACGTTCTTTGGGACGCGCGAAAAAGAGAATCGCGACAACGGGGTAAAGAAGAACGCCCGCAAGTCCCAAGACAATCTGATTGCTAAAGTATGTGGCAAGAACGCCACCGAGAATCGGGCCTAAAACGGAACCCATTTGTTGCGCACAATAGCTATAACCGAAGACGCGGCCGCGATCGGCAGGATTCGTCGTTTGTGTTAACACAGCATTAATCGCAGGGAAGATACCCGCAAAGGCAATGCCACCAATAAAGCGCCAGACGGTAAATTGCGTGAGATCAAAGGGAATGGCTTGAATCCATCCGAAGGTCGCTCCGAAAAATAGCGAAAGGTAAAGCACGGGTCGATAACCCCAGCTTTGTCCGAGAATGCCCCAAAGGGGAGACGCGAAAATGCCCGAGATGCCAACAACAGAAAACACAAGACCTGAGATGAAGGCCAAGTGTTCCATCGAATTTTGGAGTTCACCAATATAAAGAGGCAGCACGGGCTGCACCATCATGACCGTCAGCTGCACCATCGCCGCGGCAAAGAGCATCCGTTGCACAACGGGATTGCGCAGTGTTTCGTGAATAGCAAAGCGCTTCTTAGTTTTGACTTCCACGGGCTTTGGCGCTGCAACTTTCGGAGGCTCTTCGATAAAAAACGCAATCAGTAGAGCAATGCTTGTTAAGCTTGCTGCCGCGACAAGAAACGAGGTTCTCATCCCAAGCGCTTCAGCTAAAACACCACCGAAGAAGGGGCCAATAACGTGTCCTGCGGTAAGTCCCCCTTGCATCACACCCATACAAAATCCAAGACGAGATGCCGGTGCTTTGGCGCTCATGATCGCTAGGGTAGCTGGCCAAAGACCAGCGGAGAATCCCTGCAAAGCACGCATTGCAAAAAGTTGCATCGGCGTCTGAACGAAGGCTCCTGCAAAGTAAGAAATCGCAAGACAAGCGGCGGCGCGAATGGCCATGAGCTTACGAGATTTCTTATCGGCTAAGGCTCCCCAAACAGGAGCCATTAAGCCTGAAATTAAGAAAGTCACAGAAAATATGATGCCGCTCCACCAATTGACGTTGGCGACATCGACACCAAGTTCGTCAATCAAATACATCGGAAGGAAAGGGATCAACATTGTGTATCCCGAAGACATCAGTACAGCGCTTAAAGTCAGTATTGTTAATGTGACTTTCCAGTTGTCTTTAAGAAACATAGTTTTTCGTGACCTTGATGCTAGGTAACCCTAATGAAAAGGGAAGGTATTTTCTTTTAAAAAAAGAAGTGCGAAATTCTAACTGTTTTTAAAAGAAAATTTTGTTACAACTTAAGGAGAAAAACCTATTTGAGGCGTTTCTAACCAATGAAATCGAAAATAGGCAAAGGCTAAAAACGGTGAAGGGACGACATGGGCCGTCCCTTCGTTCGGTGGCTCGATTACTCGAGCAACTTAATCACCGCTGAGATGAGCACGAGGGCAATCCCTACCGTTAGGCGTAGCCTAAAACGGATGCAGGATTTTCTCCTGCACTGTGCTAGTATCTCCACGGAGATTGGCGAGTACTTTCGAACTGTCATCGCCTTTCCTCCTATGATTAAAGACAAAGAGCCCTTTCTGTTAGTAGAAGATGGGGCTTTTGCCTTTCTGCTTACGTTAGGTTTTCCTCTTTTTCCTTTGTCGCTATTTCATTTTCTATTGAGGAACACAATGGAAAAAATGATTGAACTGAGTTCAATTAGAATTCGGGAACCTTTTTTTCAAGGACATTCCTAATGGCGATTCCATCATTTTCTTCAGACTATATGGAAGGAGCGACTCCAGAAATTATGGAGCGCCTTTTGGCAACGAATTTCGAGCAAACCACTGGCTACGGCCTAGATACTTATTCTCAAAGTGCTCGAGAAAAGATTCGTGCTCTTTGCAAAGCCCCTGATGCGCTTGTTCACTTTCTTACTGGCGGCACGCAAACCAATGCAACAGTTATCGATGCACTCCTAGCGAAATACGACGGTGTTATCGCGGCCGATACGGGGCATGTCAGTTTGCATGAGGCAGGAGCCATTGAAGCCGCGGGGCACAAGGTGCTTACGATTAAGCACCATGAGGGAAAGATTTGCGCTCAGGACATTAAGGTTTATTTGGACCGATTCGAAGCCGATGAAAACCGCGATCACATGGTTCAGCCTGGGATGGTCTACATTTCACATCCTACAGAATATGGAACTCTTTATTCCTTGGCTGAGTTAAAAGCGATTAGCGCAATTTGTCGGGAAAAGGGTATTCCCTTGTATGTCGATGGTGCGCGTTTGGCCTATGCGCTTGGATGCGAAAAAAATGATGTGACACTTCCTGACCTAGCAAGGCTTTGCGAAGCGTTTTACATCGGCGCAACTAAGTGCGGTGCGCTTTTCGGGGAAGCGGTTGTTTTCCCGAATCCGCAAGTGGTATCGCATTTTTTCACCACGGTTAAGCAGCACGGGGCACTTTTAGCGAAAGGTCGCCTTTTAGGCTTGCAGTTTGATACCTTGCTCTCGGACGGTCTTTATGAAAGGCTTGGGAAAAGAGCCGTGGCACTGGCTGACAAAATCCGCGTTGCTCTTTTGGAGAACGGTTTTAAATTAGCCATTGACTCTCCTACAAATCAGATTTTTGTTCTCCTAGATAACGAGACGAAAAAGAAGCTCGAGACCAAGGTTGAATTTGGGTTCTGGGAAGTTTTCGATGAGAAGCACACAGTTGTTCGCTTTGCAACAAGTTGGGCGACAAAAGAGGAAAACGTTGAGTATCTTTGTTCTCTTCTTAAAGAAAACAGGATTGCTTCTTAAGAGAAGTTTGTTATTGCCGTGAAAAGAGGAGGGCCTCGTTTCTTCTTTTTTCACGGCCTTTCACTTCTTTACTTCATTGGCCCTTACGAAACCACTTCATTGTGAATTTGCCTCTGTAAAATGGTTGCGTTTGAAGTTGCTTGGACGACTGGATATGAAAAAGTTAACGACTCTTTTGGCGCTTATTTCACTAGCCTTTTGTGCTCAAGCATTCTCGCCTGATATCGAAGGGATTGAATCGGCGTGGGTTGAGGATAAGTATCCAGCTGGGTCAATAAAGGATTTACCTCAGGCCGAGAAGGCACTGGCAGATATCCAAAAAGCGCGCGATTATTCCAAGCGCCTAGCCGAGTATTCCGATCAACGTTGCTCGGAAACCTTCCTCGTTAAT
>CAVCTI010000151.1:0-3883 GCA_963604755.1 Duodenibacillus sp.
GCGGTGTTTTGTGATGTTTGCGTACTTGGTAAAAATCAAGCGCGTGTGTTTTTTGGTTCTACTAGGAGTAAAAATTAAAATGAAAGCACCTATTCGTGTTGCTGTTACTGGAGCCGCTGGCAATATCGGCTACGCCATCATCTTCCGTATCGCCGCAGGCGATCTCTTCGGCGCTGATCAGCCCGTAATTCTCCACTTGCTCGAACGTGAAAGCCCAGATTCCATGCAGAAGCTGAAAGGCTTACAGATGGAATTGATGGACTGCGCATTCCCCACACTCGCTGGCCTCGTTCTCACAACCGATCCGAAGGTTGCTTTCAAGGATGTGGAAGCTGCATTCCTCATTGGTTCTCGTCCGCGCACGAAGGGTATGGAACGCTCTGAATTGCTCGAAGCCAATGGCGCAATCTTCACCGTTCAGGGTAAGGCTCTCGACGAAGTCGCCAGCCGCAATGTACACGTTCTCGTTGTTGGCAACCCCTGCAACACGAACTGCTACATCGCTATGAAGTCTGCTCCGCATCTTTCTCCGAAGTGCTTCTCTGCAATGCTTCGCCTTGATCACAACCGCTCGCTCGCTCAGCTCTCTGAGAAGACTGGCAAGCCCACAACATCGATTAAGAAGGTTTGCGTTTGGGGTAACCACGCTCCTTCGATGTATTCTGATATCCGCTTTGCCACAATCGATGGCAAGCCCGCCACAGAATGCGTTGACCAGGCTTGGTATCGTGACACCTACATCCCGACAGTTGGTAAGCGCGGCGCTGCTGTGATTGAAGCCCGTGGCGCAAGCTCTGCTGCTTCTGCTGCTTCCGCTGCTATCGACCATATGCGTGATTGGTTCCTCGGCACAAACGGCGAATGGGTCTCCATGGGTGTCCCGAGCGACGGCTCCTACGGTGTTCCCGAAGGTCTCGTCTGCGGCTTCCCCGTTGTTTGCGACGGCAAGGGTGGCTATGAAATCGTTAAGGGGCTCCCGATGGACGAATTCAGCCAGTCCAAGCTCGATGTGACCGTTGGCGAAATCGCCCACGAAGCCGACTTAGTTAAGCACCTCCTCTAATCGGCACTTTGCTTTGATTTAATGGATTGAAGACCTGTCGCGTTTTGGCTCGGCAGGTCTTTTTTTCACCTCAATGAGTGCATAGGCATGGATGAAACTCGCTTAAAAACCATAAGTCTTTCTGCTCTTTGGCCTCGCGCGATTAAGAGCACTCCTACCTATACTGAAGACTTACAGAGTCACTGCTTTGTTTTCGATACCAACGTTTTATTAGATTTCCTCTATTGGGAAGATTCCCGCGTGGTCTCCCTTCTCGACGCCCTCGAAAAGAAGACAATCTTTGCCCTATTTGATGAAGAAACGCTTTTTGAATTCGCGCTCGTTTTAGACTGCGAGAAGTTCTCTCTAACAAAAGAAAAGAAGGAAGCGATTTTTAGTCGGGCTCTTTCTTGGGGAAGATTGGCTAGCGCACCAGTGAGTCCTGCCCCTACTCGTTGCAAAGACACAGATGACCAAAAATTTCTTGACTTGGCTTTTGGCTACAAGGTGTCTCTTATCACAAAAGATAAGCTCCTTTTAAAAGCTGGAAAGAAACTTAAAAAACACGGTGTTGCTGTGAAGTTGCCTTAGCGCAACTTTTGCTTTGCACTCTTCTTGCGAGGCTTCGCTGCCTTGGGCTTTTCCTTTGCCTCTTCGGGAGTGACTTCGGTTTCCTGAGAAGTAGACTCTGGCTCTTTTTCTTCAGGCGTTTGAATTCCTGCCGCCGCTTTGGCCGTTTGCGCCGCATCACGCACAACGTCAGTAAAGGTGCGCATGAGATTGAAGAACTCCGTAAACCAAGTATCGAGCTTACTTGTGAGAACCTTTAAGACCGCTTTCACGTCCTCGGGATTGATCGCATACGCTGTTAAAAGCGCGATAAGGCAAATAGCGATCATGGCGCAGGCGGCGGCAAAAGCAAAAGCAAAGACGCTTCCCGAAGCCAAAGCGACGACAATCAAAACGAGAATGCGAATGAATTTCATAGGAGTCCCCTATTTGCCTTGAGTCTTTTTAAATGACGCGTCGATGTTGATACAGGTGCACGGCAAGCAAACTTGCAAACACAACACCTAATGCCGTGTGCACAGATTTCGAAACCCACGCACCACCCACACATGTCAACAATGATAAAAGCATCAGACGATTTTGTGTGACGCGACGCTTACGAGCGCTTTTTACTTGGTCGGGAGCAACGATTGGGGCTAAGAGATCTAGCCCCTTCACAGAAAGCTTCTCTGCGTCTTCGAGTGCGGTTCCTGTCAGTATCTTTGCTTTCGAAAGCACCTGGCAAAAGGCGCAAGGCTCTTTCTTTTTTTCTTCACATTCCACGACACCCTCGGGAAGAAACGCTTTCCAAAAAGAAAAGTAATTTAAAAGAGTTTCTTCAGTGAGCGCCTTCGGATTCCACGTTAAAAGCAAACTTCCCGTTATGGGATTAATGACACAGTCTGTGATACCGTCAGCGGCTTTCACAGTCGATGTGATTAACTCCTCGGTTTCCTTATCGAGTCCCTTAAGGGCGTCATGGCGCAGGCGCAAGCGTCCAGGAAAATATGAGCGGATGGCATTTTTTAATTCTTCTCGCATGCCCTACTCCTCTTTAATTGTTTCATAGAGTTTTTCAGCAGCGACTTTCCCAGTTTCCGTTCCCGCCGAGGCCGCTAAAAGCTCTTTAAATTGCTTAAACCAAATCTTCGAATCGGTCTTCGTGCCCGCCGTGGGTCGCATCGCATTCAGGCACACCCCGATTGTTGTCATGTTGTGAAGGATGGCGCCTTTCGCTGGGGTTAAAACGCCTAATAAGCCGCCTGCCATAAAGCCAGTATTGAGCCCCACAGAGACGGTGAAGTTTTGATGGATGCGCTTTATCGAGGCGCGTCCCAAGTCAATCGCATACGGTAAATCCGAAAGCGTGTTATTGGTTAAAACAACGTCGGCGACTTCTTGCGCAATATCGCTCCCCTCTTTTAATGTGGCTCCCACATCGGCGCTTGACAAAGCAGGGCTATCGTTGACGCCATCACCGACCATCAAGACTTTCGCGCCTTCTTTCTTTAGGGCAAGAACGTGACTGGCTTTATCCGACGGCAACACTTGCGCGCGATACTCGGTAATCCCGAGTTCTTTTGCAACGTTGCGTGCCGTGCGCTCATCGTCACCTGTGAGCATCACGATGCGTATAATGCCGCGAGCTCTCAACTCGCAAATAACATCCTTGGCTTCACGACGCAGAGGATCGACAATACCGAGAATGCCAATTAACTTTCCGCCGTAGGCCATGTAAAGCACGGACTTCCCTTCGGCGGCTAACTTTTCAACGTAAGGCAATCCCTTTGTCACATCGACCTTTTCGTCTTCTTCAATAAAGTGCCGTGATCCGATGACAACCTTCTGACCATCGACCGATGAACAGATTCCGTGCGCCACGATGTAATTGACTTCTGCGTCGTGCTCTTCGTTGTAGTGATTCACGTGGTGTTGTTCGGCGGCCTTCACAACGGCGCGAGAGGCCGGATGCGGGAAGTGCTCTTCTAGGCACGCGGCAAGCGCCAAAATCTCTTTCTTGTCTCGCTTTGAATCAAGAGAGATCACATCGGATAGCCGAGGAGCTGCCTGCGTTAATGTTCCTGTCTTATCTAAGACAACGGTATCAACTTCAGAAAGCGCTTCTAAATAGCGTCCGCCTTTGACGAGAACACCATTTTTCGTTCCCTGACGCATCGCAGTGAGAATCGCTAGAGGCGTCGCCAATCGCAAGGCGCACGAGTAGTCCACCATCAAGACAGCTGCCGTGCGCGCGAGATTGCGTGTGGCTAAGAAAACGAGAGCGGCCAAAGC
>CAVCTI010000152.1:0-4814 GCA_963604755.1 Duodenibacillus sp.
CATCGGTTCCCCCTCGCATAGCAATGGTCTTAGGCGTAACGCAAACAATTTCTAGCGCTCGGTATAAATAATCGATTCCAATGCGATTTTCTTTTGTGACGGCATCGGCAATGTTGGCGTAGACATCCGTTTCTTTGTAACTAATTTCAGCCTTCGGGTGCCGAACTTTCAGGAATTCGACGGCCTTTTCTAAAAGCGCTTTCTTTGCTTCGTATCCAGTTTTTGAA
Organism: Duodenibacillus sp.; assembly: GCA_963604755.1. Classification (GTDB taxonomy): domain Bacteria; phylum Pseudomonadota; class Gammaproteobacteria; order Burkholderiales; family Burkholderiaceae_F; genus Duodenibacillus. The sequence goes on from CAVCTI010000152.1 coordinate 228, forward strand.
TGGTCACGAATATTGAATTCAATACGGGCCTTCGATGGTCCTCCTTCGATATATTTCGGGAGAATGAATCCTTCACGCAGTTCCGTGAATTCGGGCATTTCGCCGCGATCCAAGAGATTTAAGAAGTCATGAGCGACCATCACGGGATTCACTAGCACACCCTTAGAAGACATCGGGTGTGCAGAAACGCCTTTAATGAAAAGCGTTGCGCTTCCTGCGTTAAAGGTTTCAAAAACCACTTCCCCTAACTCGCAAGAGTCAATCGTGTAGGCGAACTCAACGGGGAATTTCGTAAAGTCAATTTTCTTTGCTCCCCGAAGCCCGATTTCTTCATCAGGTACGAAAGCGACATAGATATCCCCATGCGGGCGGTTTTCTTCTCTTACGATAGATAACGCTGTCATGACGTTTGCTATCGCGCTTTTGTTGTCAGCCCCCAAGACAGATGTGCCATCCGTGACAACAATGTCATCACCTTTGTAGCGTTCAATTTCGGGGTGCTCAGCCACTCGCATCCAAATGTCTTTTTCTGGGTTAAGACAAATATCTCCTCCTTGGTAATTTTTAATGACTTGCGGGTGAATCTCAGGGGAAAGTCCGCAATCGACCGTATCCATATGGGCACACCAGCCAACGGCAGGCGCCGCATTACCTTCGGGAAGATTGGAAGGAAGTTTTCCCGTGACAACAGAAAACTCTGAGACTTCGACATTCTCAAACCCGAGCGCCTTAAGTTCTTCAGCGAGAAGCTTGGCGAGCTCGAATTCTTTCGGATTACTTGGCACTGTTTTTGCCTTCGGGTCGCTTTGTGTGGGAATTGCGACGTAGCGCAAAAAACGTTCTAAAAGTGCTTCTTTCTGATTCATAGTTGCCAATTGCCTATCAAAAGGGAAAAAGGGCCAGCGTCTTTGAGACGATAAAGAACTGGCCCGAAAAAGCATACAAAAAGCTATGCCGTGAAAATGTACAGAATGATTAGTGTCACAAAGGCGGCAGGCGCTGTGCGTTTGACGATTTCAACGGGACTGACGCGAGCAACGCCCGCTAGGAGAATGACACCACCCGCGAGCGGTGAAGAAATACGTCCGAGGCCAGCAGAAATCATCGCGAGATACCCTAAGCCATCGATTGTGAGACCAAAGGACTGCGCGTGCGGCGTCACGGCTTCGTTAAAGGCGAAGGCCGCGGCGTCGCCCGATCCTGTTAAGACGCCCAAAATGTAGGGGCCAGCACTGCCGCCAATCTTGGCGATTTCGTTGGAGTGCTTTAAGAAATCAACAAAAAGATCGATAACACCACAGGCACGAAGACCCGCGGCGAAGACACCAGCAGCGATGATGATGCCCATGATGTTGGCGTAACCTTTACCCATACCGTCAAAGAACTTCTTTGTGACTTCCTGTGGGTCAGAGCGCGTTACAGCAAGCGCATAGATCATGCCAACGAGCATGGCGGTCGCAACAGAAATCTTCACAGACGGAATCCAGATCGCAAAGATAAGAAGGAGTACGACTGGAACGAGAGGGGCAATGGCGTAAAAGACGTTGGGCGACTCAGGAAGCGCACTCGTTGTTTCACTTTGGAAGTCCCCAAAACCTTCTTTTTTGTAATCGCCGTAAATGGCGCAGACTAAGGTAATGAGCACGATGCTTGCTAACCCTAAGGAAAGCGTCATCATCGAGTGAGCGCCAATAAAGTCAATGACTTCAATTCCTGCGAGTTTGGCGATAAAGGGATTGTGTGAGACCCCAGGGTTTAAATAGGCTGGCAACATGCAAGAGCCGACAGAGGCCGCGGCTAAGCTAGGACGAAAGCCCGCACGCACCAAAATCGGAACCATTGTGGGCGCAACGGATGCGCATAGGCCAGCAGTTGATGGAATGGCAATGGCGATAACGCTTGTCACAGTCATGCATGCCGGAAGTAAGAAAAGCCCCAATTTCTTTAAGGGGCGCGTGAGAAGTCTTACTAGATGGGCATCGCACTTGGTTAAAGAGACGACAGCCGCAAAACCCATAGCCGAGCAAATCGCGATAATCAGTGACCCATTGGTCATTGACTTATCGAATTGCTTGAAGACCATCATGGGTTGCAAAGAAATGAGCGCCATCACTAACCCTGAGGTAAGTAACACGAGACGTGTTTCCCAGCGTCTTATTAAGGCGTAGATTGTTGCTATGACGACCGCTACAGCGGCCCAAACAGTCCAACTCATACGAAACCTCCTTCGGTTTTGCCATGTTTTTCACGCACGGGAAGTAGCGGTGCGTGGCCTTCTATCCCCACGAGGGCAAGAGCGGTTAAAAGAATGAGTTCTGGCCCTAGGTGGGTGTCTTTCATCTCGAAGTATTCTTGTAGCGTATGCGCTCCAACGCCAACTCCCCCAGCGCATAGGCAGCTAGCAGGAATTCCAAGGCTAATCGGAGCGTTGGCATCCGTCGAAGAGAGCGCATAGCTCTTAAGAGGAATGCCTAAAGCAGCCTGTGCTGCTCTTGCGCATTGCAGTACAGGGCAGTCAACGGGGCGCACGCCAGCAGGGCGATTGCCAATCTGCGTTTTTGTGAGTTTCACTTTCTTTAATTCATCGGTGATACTCCAAATGGTGTTTTCTTGAGCCACTCCCGCTTCAAAAGCATCGAGAATTGCTTTTTCGACTTTTAAGAGTTCGTCGTTATCGGCACTACGCATATCAATGTCGACTTCGCAGTGACCAGCAATCGTGTTAACAGACTGTCCGCCTGTGATCTTTCCGATAGTAAAAGTTGTCTTGGGCTCAGAGGGCACTTTTATTTTGGCTACAGCGGCTCCCGCAAGACAAACGGCGTGGATGGCGCTCGGGGCTTTGCCAAAGTCAGAAAACGAGTGTCCGGCAGGGCCATCAACGGAAAAGCGCCACCTATGTGCACCAACGCCGCCATAAAGAAGTCTTGTGACATCGGAACTGTCGATAGCGATAAAGCCATCGATTGGATAGTTTGCCGTGACAAATTTTGAGCCACGGATGTCGCCGTTTCCTTCTTCGCCCACAGTTCCAATAAACCAAATATCGCCTTCGGTTTCAATTTGATTCGTTTCTAGACACCGAAGAACTTGCAACATCGCTCTAAGCCCTGAGCAGTTGTCTCCAATCCCTGGAGCGCGATAAATGTTTCCTTCCTTTTTTACTTTGACGTCAGTGCCAGCGGGGAAAACAGAATCCGTGTGCGCACCAAAGACAAGAAGAGGCGCGGGAAGTCCTGCCTTTGAGAGGCGGCCAGGTCGTTTTCCTACGACGTTCCCAATCGCATCGATTGATACATCGGTTAACCCATACTCTTTCATGCGTGAGGCGACTGACACGGCGCGCTTGGCCTCTTCAAACGTTGGTGAGGGAATTTCACAGAGCTCGACTTGCTCGGCCATGGCGCGATCTACTTCGCTTTCTGTCTGAGTAAGGGCCTTTTGAACTTTCGGAAGGTTTTTGATTGACGCGATTGCAGCTGTGACGGCAGGGTTTACCGCAGGAAGCGATGACGGGTCCATAGATGTCTTCTCCTTAGAAAAAGTGAGAAAAGGGAAGAGGCAGCTATTTTTTAAGGAATTTAATTTCCTTTCCCGAAAAAAGAGAGGCCTCTTTTTTCAATCCATAGGGCCATTATAGGGAGAACCTTCTCTTTTTCTTCAGGGAGTTTCCCCCACTTTCGTTACAAAGCGAAGACGACGATTGATGGTAAGTGCTTCTTTCGCGTGAGTTTCTTCAGAGAATAGGCTTAAGTGAGTGTTTAAAAAAGCGTTCTTGGCTCTCTGCGGCTATACTAACCGCTTGATTTGGAAAATGGGGTATTTTCCTTCTTGGTCAGTAAAGGCGTCGTTAAGAAAGATGGAAGCATTGATGGATTTTTTTCTTTGGGCAGTGAGTCGTATTCCACTTTCTGGATTGCGTTGCATCGGGGGATTCTTTGGAGGGGTCTCGTACGACGTCTTACCCAAATATCGAAAAAAGATTCTCAATAATTTAGAGAGGATTGGACTAGCCAAAGAGATTGGCCGTGAGTCTTCGCGCCACACAGGGATGCTGGCTCTTGAGACGGCGTGGATTTGGGGAAGAAGTAACAAAGAGATTGCCGAAGTAGTCGAATTTGAACCGACAGGATTAGAGAAATTCCGTTCTTTTTTAGCCGAAGGACGTAGCATTATTTTGATGACGCCACACATCGGGGGCTTTGAAGCGATTCCTGTGGCAATCTATGAAGCCGCTTTAAAACCCGCGGGAAGAACACTTTCCATTCTTTATCGTGAACCCAAGAATCGCCTCATTCGTCCTTTTGTCAAGCGTAGCCGTAGCCGAGAGGGGATGGACCCATCGCCAGCGGATCTTTCTGGTGTTCGCAAGATTGTTCGCGCGATGCGTAACGGCGGCGTTCTCGGTTGTTTGCCCGATCAAGTCCCGGGACGGGGCGAAGGTGTTTGGGCGGACTTTTTCGGTCGCGAAGCTTTTACGATGACATTCCCGATGAAGATGGCCAAGCAATTTCATGCCGTTTGCATTGTGATGACATCGGTGCGCCAGAAAGAGGGAGGCTGGAAAATCTACACTGACGTTATCCC
>CAVCTI010000153.1:0-2343 GCA_963604755.1 Duodenibacillus sp.
AACAACGTCAGCAATATTGAAAATCTCAAACGCATCGTTGCGGTTTTCGTAGGTGTGGAACTCAAAGTTTTTGAGGTTTATGACTAAAGGATAAGTGCGAATAGAAAAACGGTGCCCCAGTACATTGAAAGCATTTGAGATTGACTCCCCATGACTAAAGTCAGGGGATTTCTACTGGTCTTCTAGGCAACAGCCCTAGAGTCCCTCGGCGGTTTCCTATTGCTGCCCCCCAACGGATTTCACTTCACAGGCTAACCGAGAAAGTCAACCCCTTCTGATATTCATCGCTACAACATCGTCTGCTTTCCACACATTGTCTAGGATGTCGCTCTAGCAAAAGCTCTTCGGGCTATATACCTCGCACAAGCGGGACTATCGTGACTCTAGAGGGAACTCAAAAGTCAAACTGTCGTCTTCGAAGAAGATAACCTTGAGGGTCTTGTCATTACAATTTGCAACCGTTTGCCAAACAGAATGCCATTGAGTTCCTTCATTTCTGCGCTGCTTGAGAGTCTTTGCATTTTCAACTTTACCAAGCTCTTTCAGGAATTCGAAGACCGTTTTTCTGTGTCGGCTGTCGTTGCACATTTCAATCGTCAAAGCACCACCAAAAGATTCATATTTTTTCCCATAGCCCGTCAACTCTGTACAGGGATCATAGGGGCAACTATCCGGCTTTCTTATCTGCGTGTATCTTACCTGTTTAATGAGATTTGCCATGTCTTCAACGCTCTTAACGGTACTGACTTTCTTTCTCAGGAGCGCGTATCTGCCCTTGCCAGAACCAATGGTCGCCTTGTTCTTGTATTCATCGTTGATGTAGAAATTTGTCTGGCAGTTTTGACCATCTAACCAAATCAACCTATTGTCGACAAGTTCTAAAACACCGTAGTGCCCTGTGGCGTCAGCCATGAGGAATCCGCCGCCCCAGTTGAATTCATCTGTGATCATTCCATACACGTTGAGCTTCTTGACCAGTTCGAGGGCCTCATTGACACTCGCACAGCGTTCTCCAAGATATCTCACAAGGGCAGGAAAAGACATGCTCACTTTTGCACTCGGGTTTGTGCCTGTTGAGGGATCAATGCCAGTTGAAGCAGGCTGATCTTCACGCATATCCGCCTCAATGTAAAGTCCCTTCTCATTCATGATGTCAACAGTGAAGAACAACAGCGTAGAAAGTTCATCAGGCGTTACGCCGTTTTTCTTGACTTCGTCAAACGCCTTGCCGTCATAGATGTTGTAAGCAAGGCCGACAGTTTTGTAGTAACCATCGACGTTTGTTCTGATGACGTAAGCGGGGTTGTTGCTGTAATAAAGATCAAAAGAACGACCAACAATGGTATTGCCGTTAGCGAGCGTTTTTGCCAAACCCGAGCATCCAAATTTTCCGAACAGCGACTTACTCTTGGCAAGCCCTGCCGTATAGTCAATTTGCGTGATTACGGGAAGTTCTATGATGTAATCGCCAAGAACTTTCCCTGGAAGATTAGCATTCTCAACCACAGTCTTTTGTGCTGTAACCGTTTCCTCATTCATTAGCGTGCAACTCGTCATCGTCGCAAGCATTAGGCTCAGCGCAATGCATGTAGCGCACATAATTGTTTTTTTCATATTCACTATCCTTTATTTAGCCAAACAAACTAAAAACATCTGCGATAATTCACTTGGATTTCATCGGTCGCATTGTTCGAAATTTGGCAATAATTTATTTGAAAATGAATGGAAAAAAGTTGTTTTTTAATGTCATCTGTAAAAGTTTCATGAAAAGCAACCTTCAGGGTGAATTTTACTGACATTCAACTATGCGGTTGGAAATCTGAAGAAAGAAGCAGAAAACGCCTTCCTTTTAGATTGTCCCGCCCAGGCTCTTCAGATGAAGATGGGAGACCTTTACGAGACATACAAGTGCTTCTTTGAAGGATGGAGTGGCTTTCCGAAGTACCAATAGAAAGGAAAGACTGACTCCTTTACCTGTCCGCAACACTTCAAGATTGACGAAGCCAATAGCCGTGTAGGGCTGGAACCTTTTTGTCGTTTCAGCTAGATACTAATCTGACGCGCAACATGGGGAGGATGTCAATATTGTTATTCCTTCAGAAGAAGAAAGTATTGAACTAAATCCTTTGGATTTTGAAGAGTTTCTTTGGGCAAACGACGAACGGGCTTTAGGAGATTTCATCCGTGACTCTTTCGAAAACGAGAGAGCTCTTGGAGAAGCTCTTCACCGTAAAGCACTCAATCTATTTCGCCTGTGGCGGGATGCCGCAATCGGTTACGGCCTATCTCGAAAGTGGAGAACTCGAGGCCTCAGAGATAGCCAAGCGCAATATTCTTGAGCTC
>CAVCTI010000154.1:0-2442 GCA_963604755.1 Duodenibacillus sp.
CAATAAACCGTATGAGATTCGAACAAAAATCGTAAAAAAAGATACAGGATATTATGAGAGAGTGTAGACATAACATTCAACCTAAATTCCCACTTTTTTTCATAAACAGGCAGAAATACTTTCCTACTAGCCCTCAAGCGTTTGATTTAAAACAAAAATCAACAGCTGAGGGCTTGCACTTTTGCTCTAACTAGATTGTACTTTGCTCTATATCTCATAATCTAGGTAAAGCACAGAAATGACCACAAGCAAAGACCTCTGCGAACTCAGTTTTCTCTCTTTTGTGACACAGGAAGGCATCTCTGTAGCCTATTGGCGCTTCCCTCAGTTATTAGAAAAAATGACAGAAGCGTTCAACCGTAACGAATCCAATGCTCTGCGTCGCAGAATTAATTCTAAACGCCTGCTAATCATCGACGATTTTGCGATGGCTCCGCTCAATGACCAAATGAGAACGGATTTGCTCTCTCTCTGATTGACGATAGGTTAGGGATTTATGCGACGATTATCTCTGCTCAACTACCTTTCAAAAATTGGTACAAGTACATTGGAGAGGCTTATCACGCAGATGCGCTGATGGATCGCCTTAAAAATCACAGTTACCAAATTGAACTCAAAGGACGCTCAATGCGCGAAAGAGAGATTGAGTTTTAAGGGATGAAAACTCCATCGTTTTAAAAAGCGCACGCCTAGGGTTGGACGTGAAGCCTCGTCGCCCTACGGGCTCCTCAGCTTCCCGCCCAACCCTAGGCTAAAAAGCAAAACATCGATAAGCAAAGCCAAAGAAAGAGAAAAAGGAAGCCAAATTGGTCAAGCCAAAGAGGGGTGTTCGGCTATGGGTTACAGCCAGGCCTGAGTACGGTTACTTTTGCAGCGAGAGTGCAGATGTATCACTCAATGAGAAGAAGAAAAGGCGCAGTCGCAAAAAAACTGTCATTTTCTGAAGTGGAAATATTAGGGGGATTCTTGGCTAATATGGCTTGACAGCTCAAAAAACGAGTTACTTCCAAAAAAGAGATTTGTTTTTTTCTAAAATACTTTAAATTTGCTTTAAAATTCAATCATTTACAGTGGCCTGGCTCATAGTACAATGTAGCCAACTCAAGGAGCATAGCCTTATGTCAGATAACCAATGCAAACTGCTACTGAAATATGAAGGGGCTGCGTTAGATAACCATTCAATGGATGTTGCTCAACTCGCTCCTTCTTTGTTGGCCTTAAACGAGGCCATTCAGGAACTCAATAAGTTGGTCAATAATGGGCAGACGCGCGTCACACTAAAAATCGATGCTCCGATAAAGTCGGGAAGTATTGGTATTGACTTGTCAATTGTGCAGGATTTTCTCTCTCAGGTCACGAACTTTCTGACTTCTGGTGACATTTCTGCCTTTTGCAATGCAAAGACACTTGCCGAAAGCATCTTGCAAATTGTTATGCTCAGGCGTTATTTGCAAGGAAGAAATCCATCTCTTTTTGTAAGTTCTAGAACTGTCTCTGAGACCGTTCTTGTCATTGATAATCGTCACTTCACGATTAATAACGTAGCATATGTTGGATTGAGCAACTTATCTTGCACCAACGCCTGCTCCCGGCTTGCCGACCCACTTCATTATGAAGGGGTGGATTCTTTTTCTCTTTCTGTTGGAGAAAAAACGGAAACCATAAAAAAAGAGGAGTTATTAGCCTATCAAGCTATTCAGGAAGAGAGAGAGGTAACTCGATCGTCGGTTAAGGTCGCCGCAATTGTTGAATCTTTGTCCTTTAAAGATGAGGCCAAGTGGAAAATCAATATAGGAGACAAGAACTCAATCTTTGTTTCTATTCAAGATGATCAATTTGCTAAAGACGTTGACTCTGGCATAGAACTTTTTGGTAAGGGCGACTATCTAATTGCACAACTTGAAAGTGTTCAGACGATAACAGCTGAAGGCAAGATAAAGATTTCTTACACAATTACCAAGGTCTATGAACATAAGCATGCGGCGGAGCAACTCAAGTTGATTTAATCGGCAGAACAAAGTTCTTGTACTTTGCCTCACAGGGATAAAGCCATTTGTTAAGTGGCTATAGAAGGTGTTGTGGATGGTTTGACCTTTAGTAGAGGCCTCATGAAATACCCATACGTCATTGAGCTTGCCAATGGAGCAGTTGACTACGTCGTTATCTTTCCTGATTTGAAGGGTGTTACGCAACGGGGCCAAAAAAGGCTATGGGTTGAAGAAGAAATAAGAGAAGGGAGAAGAATCCCAACTCCTTCTGCGTCTAAAAAGGGTCTTGCAAATGAAGATTGGACTCTGGGCTTTGTCGGTATCAACGTGCCGAAAAAGGCGAAGTAGAAAAAGGCCCAGTTGTTAAAAACAACTGAGCCCTGAATCACTGGTGCGCCAGGTAGGATTCGAACCCGCGACCCCCTGGTTCGTAGCCAGGTACTCTATCCAACTG
>CAVCTI010000155.1:0-2826 GCA_963604755.1 Duodenibacillus sp.
GGCTTCAACGGCCTTATCGATACCACGCTTTAAATCCATCGGGTTCATGACAGCGGCAACGTACTTCATGCCTTCAGTGACAATGGCCTGGGCCAAAACGGTCGCGGTTGTTGTGCCGTCACCTGCGTTGTCGTTAGTCTTGGAAGCGACTTCACGAACCATCTGAGCGCCCATGTTTTCGAATTTGTCTTTCAATTCGATTTCTTTCGCAACGGTCACGCCGTCTTTAGTGATTAACGGACCACCAAAACTACGCTCCAAAACAACGTTACGACCCTTCGGTCCCAATGTCACCTTTACAGCATTGGCTAAGGTGTTAATGCCGCGGACCATACGAGAGCGTGCATCGTCACCAAATAAAACTTTCTTCGCAGACATGTGTAATTCTCCAAAAATTCGTTACGAAATTAGGCCAAAATGCCCATGATGTCTTCTTCGCGCATGACGAGGAACTCTTCGTTATCAACCTTAACGGCCTGGCCCGAGTATTTGCCAAAAAGCACACGGTCGCCGACTTTGACGTCCATGGCAATTAATTTGCCACTTTCATCGCGGCGTCCGGGACCGACGGCAATCACCTCACCCTGATCGGGCTTTTCGGCGGCGTTATCCGGGATAACAATGCCGCTAGCGGTAGTGCGCTCACTATCAAGGCGCTTGACAATCACGCGATCATGCAAAGGACGAATCTGCATTTTTTTAGCTCCAATATTTTTTACTTTTAAAAGTGGTTTGACGCAAATGAAAAGGCGTCTTTAAAGATAGGAAACACAGCGGATTCCTACCCATGTAACCTCTATGTGGGGGTGAGTCTTCCCAAAAACAAGCCCCAGGCAGTAAACTATCTTCCCGATAGTCTTCTTTTCGGAGTCAGATGTGAAAAAAAGAGTGTTCAATCAATGGGTTATTGCAATTTCTTCCCTCGCTTTTTCTTTGAGTGTTGTGGCAGCTTCGCTTCCAGGTGAACTTAAAAACGCTTTTTCTCAGGCTCATATCCCGCTTGGCGACGTCGCCTTGTGGGTCGCTCCCGCTGGTAGCGAGACAGCGAGCCTCTCTTATAACGCGACAAAATCCATGCAGCCCGCAAGTTGCGCCAAGCTTGTCACCACTCTTGCGGCTCTTGAACTTTTAGGACCAAACTTCCGCTGGAAAACCGAGTGGCGCTCCGATTCCTTTGATGCGAAAACAGGCGTTGTTAAGGGGCTCACTTATGTTGGAGGCGGTGATCCCTATTACGTCATTGAAAGACTTTGGCTTGCCGCCGAGCGCTTAAAACAGATTGGCGTCAAAAGCATTGTTGGCGACATTGGAGTCGATCGCCACCTCTTTGTGGTCGATGCGGATGCCCGTCCCATTGATGGACAGCCCGATCGTGCCTATAACGTTGAAGCCGATGCGGCACTCGTGAGCCAACGAAGCGTCTGTATTGAAGTCATGCCCAATAAAAAAGAGGGCATTGCGCGCATTGTGACAATTCCTAAGTTATCGGGCTTTAAGGTGACTCCCACTGTGAGACTTACGGAAGGGGCATGCTCGAATTGGAAAGAAGACCTCAAAGTAAAATTTACGAAAAATGCCGCGACGATGCGGGGAACGTTTCCCGCTAGTTGCGGGAAAAAGATTTGGCCTGTTGTTCTTTGGAAGCCCAATGCCTATCTCAAACAAACCTTTGAACACGTTTTCACGGAAGTTGGCATTGATTGGAAAGGCACAATTCATGAAAAAACCTCTATCAATCAGCGCATTCTTTTAAAAGAAAACTCCGATCCGTTAGCCCAACTTGTGGTCCTCACAAATAAGTTTTCCAATAACACGATGGCCCGTCACCTCTTTTTATCTCTCTCGTTTGCCGATGCTGCGGGAACTGAGAGACCTGCGACACTAAAGCGTAGCCAAGATGTCGTCACCCAGTGGCTAACTAAGATTGGCATTGATACCAATCAGATTTTTGTTGAAAACGGCTCGGGACTTTCCCGAGAAACGCACGTGACAGCCTCAGAACTCGGGAAACTCATTTCCTATGCTGTAAAAAGCGAATACGCCCCCGAATTCTTGATGAGCCTACCGATTGCGGGTACCGATGGCACGATGAAAAAGCGTGGCATCACAGGATTTGCTCGGATTAAAACCGGAAGAATCCAAGGCGTAAGAGCTGCCGCTGGCCTCGTGCGTGATGTCAATGGTCGCGATTGGACAGTGGTGCTGATGATCAATTCTACAGGCCGCGCCGTGCGCGATGCGCTCCCTGCGATTGATGCGACACTCAATTGGATTGGTTCTGGCGCTTTGAGCTACTAATGCGTGGCGCTAAGAGCAGGGTCAGCTGCTTCTTTAATCGCTTTAATCAGCACTTCTTCTGTGAGAAGTTCGGGCAAAAGCGTTGGACGGCCTTCTAAGTTATAGATCACGCAAAGCGGAACGCCCGTACGTCCAAAGGCATTTATGACTTGCGTAATTTGTGCGTCTCTTGAGGTCCAATCCGCAACAAACCTTCGGTATCCGTAACGCGTGAGAGTCTTTTCCGTTTCTTCGGTGTGAAGAGCCGTCACTTTATTGAATTGGCAAGTAATGCACCAAGAAGCCGTAAAGTCGATGATAACGGGCTTATTTTCGTGAAGAGCTCTTTCAACCGCGGAAGTCGTAAAGGGGGCCCATGCCGAATGTTCCTCGGTTTTTAGTTTCGTAAAGTCGTTCATCGCAAGACTCACAAGGCAGGCTACCGTGGCACTTAAGGCAATGATTTTGAGAATGCGGGCGTTGCCTCTACCGTACTGTTCACGCCCATAGGCCCAAAGGAAAAGCGTCATGGCAGCTGCGGCCAAAAAG
>CAVCTI010000156.1:0-4407 GCA_963604755.1 Duodenibacillus sp.
ATGTAATCGAGCGTATAAGGGCGCGATGGGTGGCGCGCAATCTGTGTCACCTGCCAATCGCTTAAGTGACTGTAGATTTCCGATAGGCGCTTTGTGTAATTCTTTTCAAGTTTGGCAATCTTTTCGGCTTTTTCGCTTTCGGCGATTGTCGTATCCTGTTCGAGCGTTTCAATCTCTGTGTGAATGCTCTGTAAATCGGCTTCAAAATCAAAAAAATGAAATTTATTCATAAGTGAATGCGATTGAAATTTCAATAACGAACAGGATTGGGTGTTCGGCTGCGCCACAAAAGCCAAGTCGCGGCTGTCCGGTAGGGCTTCCAAGCGTTTGATACTTCAAGCATTGTATCGAGATTCCCAAAGAGTGTGCGAAACGATTCTTTGACGCCGAAGTCGCCGGCGGCAAAAACATCAGGCCGATTAAGCCCAAAGATAAGAATCATGTGCGCTGTCCAGGGCCCTACGCCCTTGATGCTTTGAAGCTCTGTGAGAATAGTTTCATCATCAAGTGTAGAGAGTCTTTTTCTCGTAAAGCGCCCTGCGTCAAATCCCGCAGCCAACCCTAAAAGAGCCGCGGTTTTCGTGGGGCTTAACCCACACTCTTTGAGGCCCTTTTCTTTTAAGGCGAGGACACCCTTAGCCAGAGTCCCTTTCTTTTTGGCCTTCGCCGCCGTGATGACGGCAGTGCTTAAGCGCACGGCCGCCGCGTTATTCACTTGCTGACCGCAGACAGCACGCACCATTGAGCGAAAAAGATTTCGTGAAATCCAAAGGCCGTCTCCAGCACTATCTTTGATCACTGAGGCAAAGCGCGGCTCTGAAGCTAAATGCTTTAAAGCCGCATCCCACCAACAAACGACTTTTACGCTTTTCTCCATGTCGTTACACCCGCGCGGTCTTCTAAGATGATTCCCGCTTCTGTGAGTTCTTTGCGAATGGCATCGGCTTTGGCCCAATCTTTATTGGCTTTCGCGGCGGCGCGTTCGGCGATCTTCGCTTCAATGGCTTCGGCATCCAACCCTTCAGTTGCGCCACGCAAGAACTCTTTCGGGTCTTTTGTGAGGATATTCAAAATTTCGCCTAACGCTTTTAATTGAGCGGCTAGTTTCGCATCGTGTGTGCGATTCACTTCTGCAGCTAACTCAAAAAGAACACAGACGGCCTGCGGCGTATTAAAGTCTTCGTCCATCGCTTCTTTAAAGCGCTTGGCGTAAGTTTCATTCCAATCTAAGGTGTGATTGGCAACTGGGGCTGTTTCATTAAGCGCGCTATAAAGGCGTGTTAAGCCTTTGTGTGCATCTTCAATGAGGCTTGGGTTAAAGCTAATGGGGCTACGATAGTGGCTACGCAATAAGAAGAAACGCAAGGTTTCGTTGCCATTGCCTTCACCGTAGCGGCCATTGTTTTCTTTTAGCGCATCGCGAATGGTCCAGAAGTTCCCTAAGGACTTGCTCATCTTTTCTTCGGTACCATCAGCCGCTCTTACGCGTAGCGGCCCCGAATGCATCCAGATATTCGCAAAGCCTGGCCCGTGGGCTCCCTCGCTTTGAGCGATCTCGTTTTCGTGGTGCGGGAAGATCAAGTCGGGGCCACCGCCGTGAATATCAAAGTTTTCCCCTAAGTAGTAGCAACTCATTGCCGAGCACTCGATGTGCCAGCCAGGGCGTCCCTCGCCCCATTTTGAACTCCAGTGGGGTTCGCCAGGTTTGGCTTTCTTCCAAAGAACGAAATCGAGTGGGTCGCGCTTGGCGTCAGCCACTCCGACTCGTGCGCCAGAAATCAAATCATCCAAGCTTTTCCCAGAGAGTTTTCCGTATCCAGGGAAGCGGCGCACGGCGTAATCAACGTCGCCGTCGGTTGCTTGGTAAGCAAGGCCCTTTTCCTCTAAGAGCCCAATGATATTGAGCATCTGCGGGATAAATTGCGTGGCACGAGGCTCGAAGGTTGGCGCCAAGCATCCGAGGCTTAACATATCCTCTTGCATGGCTTTGGTGAAAGTTTCAGTAAGTTCCGTTGTCGTGATGTTGCGCTCTGCAGCACGACGGATAATCTTATCGTCAACGTCTGTGACGTTACGCACGAAGGTAACCTCAAAGCCACTGGCTTCAAGCCAACGACGAATCACGTCAAAAGCCACGAAGGTGCGACCGTGACCGATATGCGTGTAGTCGTAAACGGTGACGCCACAGACATACATCCCGACTTTTCCTTCGTGAATCGGTTTAAATGGGGCGATAGTTTTTGTGAGTGTGGAATAAATCGATAAAGACATAAGGATTTTGCTTACAAAATATTGTCTTGAAAATTCGAATTGGCTTGAAGTGTCAATCCTTCAAGTCATTACAATAGCGGGCAGTATAAACGGTAATCCATCTCTTGGATTACTCGCATCTTAAGATTTACCCTAGGGAGTTTTCTTCGTATGAGGCCAATTCGGTTTATCCCCTTTTTGTTTTCTTGCGGGGCTCTATTGCTTGCGGCGCCAAGTTCCTTTGCGGCTGTCGACCTTGATAATCAAGCTCTCGAACTGCAAGTCGAACAGTATCCGAGTGCAGTCGAGCGCTTAATGCGTGAAGGAAAATACAATCGAGCCCTCGAATACATTGAAGAAGGCCTTATTAAGAATCCGCTTTCGGCGCAACTGAAATTCTTAAAATGCGTCATTTATGAAAGAACCGGGCAGGAATTAAAAGCCAAAGAAGAGCTCGAGGCGTTTATTAAAATGTATCCCGAAATTCCTGAGGCTTATAACAATTTGGCGAGAATTGCGACGAAAACCGGCGACATCGATCGCGCTGAAGACCTCTTAAATCGCGCGATTGCCTTGCGGCCCAATTACGTGACAGCGCGCGAAAATCTCGGCAATATCGAATTAACGCGTGCGATTCGTAACTTTAGGATTGCCTCTCGCGGCGGATCGCGCACAGCGAAGGCGCGTTTACAGGAATTAGAGCAATTAATCAAAGAGTAAATTAGGGAAAAATTGGTATGAAAAATCGCATTCGTTTGATTGCTTTAGCGTGTGCTTTGGGACTCACGACACTCACAACGCCAGTAACCGCAATGGCGGCGACGCAGGCCACGCAAGATGTGGTTCGCATTAAAACCAATATGGGAAGTTTCGATGTGAGGCTTGACGCTAAGCGTGCCCCTGTGACCGTTCGCAATTTCTTAAATTACGCGAATAAAGGTTTTTATAACGGCACGATTTTTCATCGCGTAATCGACGGCTTCATGATTCAAGGTGGCGGTTTAACGGCCGATATGAAGCAAAAGGAGACTGATGCCAAGATTATCAATGAAGCGCGCACCACAGAATCCAATCGTCGCGGCACGATTGCGATGGCGCGCACAAGTGAACCGCACTCGGCGACAAGTCAATTCTTTATTAACACAACCAATAACGATTTTCTTGATGCCAAGAAAAGCCGCGACGGTTGGGGTTATGCCGTTTTCGGGCGCGTGATTCGCGGGATGGATGTCATCGATAAGATTTCGATTGTGAAGACGCAAACCAAGGGTTTTTATGAAAATGTTCCTGTCACACCCGTTGTCATTGAATCTGTGACAGTACTTAACGCAAATAAGGTGAATAAATGACAAAGATTCGTTTAACAACCAATAAGGGCGCAATCGATATTGAACTCGATACCGAAAAGGCCCCGATTACCTGTGCTAACTTCGAAAAGTATGTGAAGTCTGGCTTTTACGATGGAACGCTTTTTCACCGTGTGATCAAAGGCTTCATGATTCAAGGCGGCGGTATTGTGCGCGCCGGATTCTTTAAGAGCTTAAAGCGCAAAGAAACCGAGGCTCCGATTGAAAACGAAGCGGCCAATGGCTTAACAAACGATAAGTACACAATCGCGATGGCCCGCACGGGGGAACCCCACTCTGCGACAAGCCAGTTCTTTATTAACGTCAAAGACAACGGCTTCTTAAACTACAGAGAAGCCACACCTCAAGGTTACGGCTATGCGGTTTTCGGTAAAGTTGTCGATGGCTTTGATGTTGTCGATGCGATCGAAGTTGTCGCTACGGGCAGCTCGGGCTCTTATATCGACGTCCCCAAGGACGATGTGATTATTGAAAAGGCTGAAGTCTTAGGCGCTTCTTAATTAACCTATGGCCCGCGTCACGAAACTCCCGCGCGATTCTGGTGCCACTGGCGTGGCTCCCTTAGTTAATCCCATTTTCATTGCGGATTTACATCTGTCGTGGCGAAAACTCGGAGCAGCGCGGGCCTTTTTCCAGTTTTTAAAAACCGATGCCACCCGCTACGAAGAGCTTTTTATTCTTGGAGACCTCTTTGAATTTTGGCTCGGTGACGATACGGCATTTTTAGCTCGCCCTGTGATTCGGGCACTAAAAAGTTATGTTGCCTCGGGCCACAAGCTTTACTTTGTGC
>CAVCTI010000157.1:0-2088 GCA_963604755.1 Duodenibacillus sp.
CGACAGTAAGGCCCTCCATCCAGCCATTAGCGGCAACAAGTTTTTCTTTCGGGAGAATTTCAGAAAGTATTCCGTATTTCGCAGGAGAATAAGCCGCTGCTCCCGCTCCCACAATCGCATAAGAAAGTAGGGGGTGAGAACCAAATAGGAGCATTAAGGAGCCGATGATTTTCAAGGCATTGGTGACAAACATCACGCGACCCTTAGGCCACATATCCGCTAAAACCCCAACCCAGGCAGCAAGCACAATGTAGCTTACGGTAAAAAAGAGACGCAACAGAGGCGTCATCCAATCGGGCGCATCGATGCTCACTAATAGGGCAATGGCAGCGATCAGAAGCGCGTTATCTGCAAGACTTGAAAAAAATTGCGCACCCAAAATCGGTGCGAGTCGTTTATCCATCAATAAAACCTCTTTAAATCGATTTTTGCAGTGTAGCATTGAGGTATCGATTTTAAGGAATGAGTGGTTGGATGATTCTTAGACCATTGTAAGTTTTCTTACTTTTGTGAATATCTTGTCAATTCCAACGAATTTTTTTTGCGAGTGAATCTTATGGCCAAAGCACGAGTCGAATACGTCTGTGAGTCCTGTGGTGGTTCAACAGTCAAATGGCAGGGCAGGTGTCCGCATTGTGGGGCTTGGAACACGATGAAGGAATTCAAAATTCCTGAAAAAAGTGCCGCGCGCTTTGGTTCGGATAAACATAAGAGCACAACGTTAATCGAAGCGACGAAGGCTTCGGATTTGTCTGAAATTGAAGCAAGACAAGTCCCCCGCATCTTGGTCGGTATAGAAGAATTCGATCGAGTGGCAGGGGGCGGCCTCGTCAAAGGCGGCGTTACTTTAATTGGGGGGGACCCAGGAATCGGGAAATCCACTTTACTCTTGCAGGTCACAAGTAAATTAGTGACTCAAGGTGTGAAAACCCTTTATGTCACAGGCGAAGAATCCGCTTCTCAAGTCGCTCTTCGCGCCAAACGCCTAGGGGTGGAACCCAAGGGCATCACGCTTATGAGCGAAATTGAACTTGAGAAGATTGAAAATGCGTTACTTGAACTGAAACCCGAATTTGTTGTAATCGATTCGATTCAAACGCTTTTTTGTTCAGCACTCGATAGCGCCCCAGGGTCAGTGACGCAAGTGCGGGAGTGTTCGGCTCGGTTAACGCGCCTTGCGAAAACCTCTGGCATTACCTTGGTTTTTGTCGGGCACGTTACAAAGGATGGGTCACTCGCCGGTCCTCGAGTTTTAGAACACATCGTCGATACGGTTCTTTATTTTGAAGGTGACACCCACTCGAATTTCCGACTTGTTCGCGCCTTTAAAAATCGCTTCGGTGCCGTAAACGAACTTGGGGTCTTCGCCATGACTGATAGGGGACTTAAAGGAATCTCCAATCCTTCGGCAATTTTCTTAGCCGAACATAAAGAAGGGGTCGCTGGTAGCGTTGTGATGGTCACCCAGGAGGGCACTCGGCCACTTCTTGTTGAGGTGCAGGCGCTAGTGGATGCCACGCACTTACCGACACCCAAGAGGCTTTGTGTGGGTTTAGATCCCCAGAGACTTTCGATGCTTCTTGCCGTTTTGCATCGGCACGCAGGAATTTCGTGCTTTGATCAAGATGTGTTTATGAATGCTGTAGGAGGCGTCAAGATTACGGAACCGGCTAGCGACTTAGCCGTGATTTTGGCGGTTGTGAGTTCTTTTACCGAACACGCTTTAAAAAAGGGGACTGTCGTTTTCGGAGAAGTGGGATTGGCGGGCGAAATCCGCCCCGCGCCTCGTGGTCAAGAAAGATTGAGGGAAGCGGCAAAACTCGGGTTTTCGCGCGCTATTATCCCAAAAGCCAATGCGCCAAAGACTCCTATTGAAGGGCTTGATGTAATCGCTGTCGATAGGCTTAGCGACGCACTAGACGCGCTCTAACTTTTGGTAGAAATACCACAGAACCTCTTTTTGGGGAAATCACGCGCTCTTTTGATACCCCAAATGGCGCTGCGCCTGTATTATCCTTGCTGTTTTCGCTTGAATTAAATGGTCTTGACGTTCTGGTTCAGGCGTTTTTTCTTACAGCTTAACTGGGT
>CAVCTI010000158.1:0-6455 GCA_963604755.1 Duodenibacillus sp.
GCATCTTCCCCACCGAGCTCCTTTTGAATCGCCTTCATCTGCTCATTGAGGTAATAGTTACGCTGGTTCTTGTCCATCGCTTGCTTGACGCGCCCGTGAATGCGCTTTTCAAGTTGCAGGATTTCGATTTCCCCTAAGACATAACCTAAGAGGAAATTAAGTCTCGGCGTTAACTTCGCCTCTTCAAGGAGCTTCTGCTTATTTTCCAAGGCTAGCGGCAACTGGCCAGAAATCGCATCAGCCAATCCCTCGGGATCTGCCATCCCAGTAATCGCATTCACAACCTCAGAGGGAACTTTGTGACCGTCTTTGGCGTAACTTAGGAAGTTTTGCAAAATCGAGCGTCGAAGCGCTTCGTTTTCTGCGCGATTCCCCACCTCGGTTTCAATGACAGAGGCTTTGGCGCGCAAGAACTTTTCTTCGCTAAAGCTCTCAAGCTTAACGCGGCACTTGCTTTCAACAAGAACCTTAATTGTTCCGTCAGGTAGCGATAGCATCTGCAAGATTTCAGCGACTGTTCCCACTTCAAAGAGTTCACTTGGGTTCGGGTCATCAATCTTGGGGCTTTTCTGTGTGACAAGAATAATGCGCTTATCTGAGCTTGAGGCCGCTTCAACGGCAAGCTCCGATTTCGGACGCCCCACCAAAAGAGGCATCACGGTACGAGGAAACACAACCGCATCCCGAATCGGTAAGACGGGAGCGACAAAAACATTGGGTACCTGAAAATTTAAACTCATCGTATCAACTAAAAAAATGGTTCGTCGTAACCCTTATATGGGGTTTGATACTGAGATTATCAACCCAAGAGAGCATTTGCGCTCGGTTTTTATACCGAGCGCTACGCCTAAAGTTATGTATATTTAAATATAATAGAACTTTCCCAGTGAGTGAGACTATGCGAACACCCTTGTAGTTTCGGGCTGATTCGTCCTTTTCCAAGATTCAATTCTTAAAGAACCGCCAAATTCCAGCTTTAATGGCGTGGAATACGGCGGTTTTCTGTCAAAAACGTCGACAAAATTCCCGATTTGAGCCTTGAATATAGTCCAATTATATGCTATAATTAGACTATATTTCAGGAGGATTTTCTTGTGCCGATTCCTAAAGAAATTTTGGCCGTTAAGAGGCCTAAAAATACGGTCGTCATCGTTTACGGAAAGAACAAGAATTTGTACGCTGTTCGTCAGCGCATCGGATGCAAAAATGTCAGTGGACGACACGTGCCAATTAACGGACCGACAATCGGTCACATCGTCGATGGCGCCTATGTTCCAAATGACGATAACGCCAATCCCAACGTCTCTTCTTGCCCTGTTGATTTGAAAGACTGGGCTGATGTTGAGCTATGCGATTCTCTTTTCTGCAGCATGCTCGAGGAGTTGGCAGAAGTCTATTCGCGTGAAGATGCTTTAAAGCTTTATTGCATCGCGGTACTGCGCGTTTGCAATCCTCACATCTGCGATAGCGAACTTGAGCAGGCTTATGAGACAAGTTTTCTTTCAGAAAAATATCCCGATGTCGCGCTCTCAAAGAATACGGTCTCGACTCTTCTCCAAAATATTGGAAAAACAGTTTCAAAGATTGTTCGCTTCATGCGCAAGCGCGCAGAAAAGGTGGCTCTCGATCATCATTTGCTTATCGACGGAACGCTCAAAACAGATGACTCGCGAGTGAACTCTCTGTCTGAATTTTCCCGTAAAGCTCGTTTAAAAGGAACGAGAGATATCTCCATTCTTTATGCCTTCGACTTAGAAGCGATGGAGCCAGTTTGTTCCAAGTGTTTCCCTGGGAATATGCTAGATGCCACAGCGTATGGCGACTTTATTGCTGAGAACAAAATCACCAAAGGCATCATTGTTGGCGACAAAGGATTCCCAGAATCCGCGGCGCACGAGCAGTTTGAGGCTAATCCGGATTTGCACTATTTAAACCCAATAAAGCGCAATTCAAAACTCATTGAGCGTCATCAGATGCTCAACTTCACAGAGATTCTTCCTGGGTACGAAGGAATTACGTGTCACAAAGAAAAGTGCAAAGGAACGAATAAGTGGCTTTATTCCTTCCGCTCAAGTGAGTCAGCGTTTGCTGAAGAAAAAGCGTGGCTAGACAAAGCAAAGAGAGAAGGTAACTACGACTATCAGACGATGCGAGAGAAGCAACGAAACTTCGGCACGATTGTTCTCGAATGCGACTTAAATTTGCCACCTGAGATTGTTTACAAAGCCTACTCTCGCCGTTGGGAAATCGAACTGGTCATGCGCTTTTATAAATCGGCCTGCGGGTTTGTTGATACACGGGTCCACAGTGATTACTCCGTGATTGGAAGCGAGTTCTGCGACTTTTTGTCGACGGTATTAACGTTCCGCCTGATACAGGCGTTTGACAAGGAAAAACTTCTTGACTCTTACACGTACAAGAAGTTGATGTCGATACTAAACCGCGCAAAGAAGGTACGAGCCGATGGAGAAAACTGGCAACTCATACGCATAAACCCATCGCAAGAAAAAGTACTTCAATCGTTAGGTTTGCTACCGAAACCTCAAGAGCCAGAAAAGAGAAAGAAGTCGCTCGAAAGAGAATCTAAAACAGGGCTAAAGATTCAGACTTCAATTTCAAGAAAAATATCGAAATTTCGCTCTGTATAATGCCGAGCATTCTTAACAACCTTGGCCAGTAAAGCCACAGCAAAATGACAGTAACTCTTCATCCCGACTATCTTGTCGGACAACATCTTTCCGATTACGACTTTAATCTTCCTGAAGAACTTATCGCTCAATATCCTTTGGAAGACAGAACTGCTTCTCGCTTACTTCACGTCTCAGCTGAAGTTATCGAAGACCTTCATTTCCGCGATGTTGAAAAACTCCTTCGCCCGGGAGATCTTCTTGTGATGAACAACACGCGAGTTATCAAAGCTCGCTTAAGAGGCAAGAAAGAAACAGGGGGCGCAGTCGAAGCTCTCATTGAACGAGTCACTTCAGAAAAAGAAGCTCTTTCGATGTTACGAGCAAGTAAAACTCCCAAAACGGATGGTGTTCTTCTCTTTGAAAACGCTTCAGGAGAAATCGCTAAAGCAAAAGTAACTGGAAGAGCTGGGGAGTTTTTCAAACTTACCTTTGAAGAACCCGTATTCGACGTTCTCGAACGATTCGGAAAAGTCC
This sequence comes from Duodenibacillus sp., assembly GCA_963604755.1. Taxonomy (GTDB): domain Bacteria; phylum Pseudomonadota; class Gammaproteobacteria; order Burkholderiales; family Burkholderiaceae_F; genus Duodenibacillus. The sequence goes on from CAVCTI010000158.1 coordinate 3,165, forward strand.
CTCTTCCTCCTTACATTGAAAGAGAAGCGGCAAAAGAAGATGAGGGGCGTTATCAAACTGTTTACGCTTCAATTCCTGGAGCCGTCGCAGCGCCCACCGCAGGCCTTCATTTTTCTGAAGAACTATTAAAGAGACTTGCCGAAAAAGGGGTTGAAGAAGCCTATGTAACGCTTCATGTAGGAGCAGGAACATTTCAGCCTGTAAGGGAAGAAAATCTCGAAAAGCACACGATGCATTCAGAGTGGTGTGAGATTTCCGAAGAGGTCGCAGAAAAAATTAATCGCGCTAAGGCTGAAGGCCGTCGCGTGATTTCTGTTGGTTCAACAAGCCTAAGAACACTTGAAAGCGCAGCAGACCGTGCGGGTCACGTCCTTTCAGGAACAATGGATACACGTCTTTTTATTGCGCCTGGTTATCGCTTTCGTATTATTGACGCGATGATTACGAATTTCCATCTACCAAAGTCAACACTTGTGATGCTTGTCTCTGCCATTGTCGGGCGAGAGAGAATCCTTGAAGCCTATCAACACGCTATCGATGAGAAATACCGCTTCTTTAGTTACGGTGATGCGTGTTTCTTTGATGTTCCAAATCAATGTAAGGAGTCCTAATCGTGCTTAAATTTACTTGTCTAAAAAAAGAAGGACTAGCGAGACGTGGACGCCTTGAATTAAATCACGGTGTTGTTGAAACACCTGTCTTTATGCCCGTGGGAACATATGGCACCGTAAAGGCCATGGCTCCTAATGAATTGGAAGCCATGGGCTCGCAAATCGTTTTAGGAAATACATTTCACCTTTGGCTTCGTCCTGGGCTCGATGTCATCCGTGCTCACGAAGGACTACACCGCTTTATGAATTGGTCTCGCCCAATTCTCACGGACTCTGGTGGCTTTCAAGTTTTTAGCCTTGGAGAAATTAGAAAGATAACCGAAGAAGGCGTTCGATTTACTTCTCCCATTAATGGAGATCGATTGTTTCTAACTCCTGAAATCTCGATGCAAATCCAAACAGTCCTAAATTCCGATATTGCGATGCAATTTGATGAATGCACGCCGTATATGATCGATGGCCGGCCCGCGACAGAAAAGGAAGCCGCTGACTCAATGCGTATGAGTCTAAGGTGGGCAGCGAGGTCCCTTACTGAATTTAAACGTTTAGAAAACCCCAATGCCTTATTTGGCATTGTTCAGGGCGGGATGTATCCAAAACTGCGTGAAGAGTCTTTAGCCGGATTAACTGATCTTCCCTTTGACGGGTTTGCCGTAGGAGGGCTTTCAGTTGGAGAGCCTAAAGAGAAGATGTTTGAGATTATGGATGCTGTTGTTCCTAAGATGCCGCAAGATAAACCACGGTATCTGATGGGAGTGGGAACGCCAGAAGATTTGGTTGAAGGAGTTTCTCGAGGCATTGATATGTTCGATTGTGTGATGCCCACACGCAATGCACGTAATGGGTGGCTTTTCACGCGCTACGGCAATGTGAAGATTCGCAACTCCAAGTATGAAAAGGATTTAAGACCGATTGATCCGACGTGCGATTGCTATTGCTGCAAAGGCTTTACGCGAGCGTATCTACATCACTTGCAAAAGGTCAATGAAATCCTCGGAGCTCGTCTAAATTCGATTCACAATCTTCACTACTACGCTCATCTCATGAAAGAGATTCGTGAAGCGCTTGATGCAGGAACATTCGAGTCGTGGCGTAGCAAGTTCTACGAAGACCGTGCTCGCGGTGTGGACTAAGAAATGGATGGCGTAAGGCTTACAGCTCGAATAACGGACAAGGGGTGTCCCAACCCGTTTCGAGCACCGCCTTCGCCCCTTTTAGTCGAAGCTCAAAAGCTTTTTGAAATACCACACGGATTTAGCGGTAGAGCAGGCGCACTTATCTTTGAGAAAGATGGCGTCTGCTTTGCGCGCTATGCCGTAAAACCACTACGGGGTCTTCCTTCTTGCTACCAAGACTTAACGGAAAATCTACTTTGGCCTCTTGTTACTCTTGATGCCATTGAAGACTCGTCTTTATTTGATGCAAAAGGCAAAGAACATTCTTTTCGAGCGTTTCTCACGGAGCGCTTAAACGCTTACCAAGCAAAAGATATCTTTCATGGAGGAAAGAAACTCGCCTGGTTTAAAGGCATGCTTCTTTATGCGATGAAAGAAGCGATAACGTCACCTGCTGTTCTTCTTTTAAATGCCTTTAACAGAGAGCGCTCCGATGAACGTCTTGTTTCTCTTGGGGAGTGGCATGTTGGTGAGTGTGAGCCACACGACATTCGTTTTGACGGAACGTTTTACCCACCGTTGAGTTCTGCAAAACCACTCTTACGTTTTCTTCTAGAAGGCTATGAGATTGCACCTCTAAAAGAAGAGCCCGTTAGAGAGATTCCTATTCTCTACGAAGATAGTGATTTTCTTGCGGTAAATAAACCAGCGCGTCTCGCATCAGTTCCTGCCGCAGGAGAAAACCGCGATGCACTCACAGAGCTTTCGAAAACTCACGGCGCGTTATACGACGTACATCGACTTGATATGGCTACGAGCGGCGTCATTCTCTACGCCAAGAATCGCAAAGCGCAATGTGCAATGCATGAACTCTTTCGCTTGCATTGCATTCAAAAGCACTACGTCGCGCTTCTTGATGGGGATGTTGCGTTGACAAGCGGTGTGATTCGCTTACCTCTTGGCATCAATCGCTTAGACCGTCCTCGTCAATGCGTTGTGCCTTTGGGTGCTGGAGGAAAAGTCGCTGAGACTCAATTCGAGGTTTTGGAAAAATGCATCGGTCCAAATGGGGAAAACCTCACAAGAATTCGTCTCACGCCCGTCACAGGAAGGACACACCAATTGCGTATCCATTGTGCACACAAATTGGGTCTAAATTGTTCTATTTTTTGTGATTCGTTTTATGGACATTTAGGTCAATTTTGTGAGGCTCCTGATAAGCGGTTATACCTACACGCAGAAGAGCTTACTTTTTGTCATCCCTTCACAGGGGAAACGGTCAAAGTCACTGCTCCGTGCGATTTTTAGGTGAACATCCCCTTGATTTCGAGGCGTAGAAAGCCTTTAAAAATCAAGTAAAACCCAGTCTGAGTCGCAGAAAAACAACACCTCTTCTAGTCAAAATGCCTTATAGGTGTTTTTTGTTTCGACAGCCTCATTTTTCTAGATACAATGAGGCAGGTGGAATAAGGCATTTAGCCTATTTCTCATTGAGTTCCAACCCGTATAGCTCCAAGATCTATTCGTAGGTCTTGCAAATGGGAAGGAGCAAAGCGGTCGTTAAC
>CAVCTI010000159.1:0-6312 GCA_963604755.1 Duodenibacillus sp.
GTGCAATTGAATTATGCGAAAAACGCATTATCTAAATTTCGCATAATCCAATGCTTTTAACCGCATTGCATTTTACGTAAGCACTTTGCCCTAGAAAAATACGCACCGCATTATCGTTTAACAATCCCCATTCTTTAGGGAAAAGGATTTCACCTTTATGTCTGAAACCGTCCAACGCGGCAAAATTAAGAAAGCTCCTGCCGCCGAAATTGTTAAGTACTTGATTCGCCCTGCCATCGAAGGCGACCTTAAGCGCTCCTACAACACGATTCTCGATATCAATAAGGCTCACATTTTGATGCTTGCCAAAACGGGCATCATTAAGGCCGATGTCGCAAAGAAACTTCTCGTTGCCACAAAGCAAATCGAAAGCGAAAAAGAACACCCCTCCTTTGAAATCAACCCGAATGTCGAAGATCTCTACTTCAACCTCGAGCGCTATCTCATAAAGCTCACAGGGCTTAAAGTCGGTGGTCAGCAACACACGGCTCGTTCCCGTAACGATCTTTTTGCAACCGAAATCCGCATTGATACGCGTAAGGTTTATCTGCAACTTTCTGAGATGTTCATTGCCTTGCGTCGCGCTTACCTTGAATTAGCACGCAAGAATCTTGATGCGGTGATGTCTGGCTACACCCATATGCAGCCTTCGGAACCGATTACTTTCGCGCATTACCTTTCTGGCGTTTTAAGCGCGTTAAGCCGCGACTACGACCGCTTTGCTCGTGCTTGGAAAGCCTTGAATCTTTGCCCGCTCGGAGGTGGCTCGATGGGTTCGACCTCCTTCCCAATCGATCGCAACTACACAGCCAATTTGATGGGGTTTGACGCCCCGGTGCAAAATAGTCTTGACTGCGTTGCTAGCCGCGACTACCTGCTTGAGATTGTGACATCTCTTGCACAAACCGCCATGACAATGAGCCGCACCGCTCTTGACCTTTACAACTGGTCAACTCCGGAATACGGCTACATCGAAGTCGATGATAGTTGTGCCGTGTGCTCTTCTATCATGCCGCAAAAGAAGAATCCCTTCACGCTCGAGCACGTCAAAGCGAAAGCGGCTCATATGGAAGGCTTTGCGATTTCGATCTACAACACGATGAAAAACGTGATCTTCTCACACGGCCGCGACACAAGTGTTGAATCTCCGCGCTACTTTTACTCCGCGCTTTCTGAAATGGAAGCTGACTTTGCGCTCTTAACGGTGACGATTAAAACGCTTTCTGTGAATAAAGACCGTATGCTAGATAACGCTCGTCGCAACTTCTGCACTGTCACAGAACTCGCTAATTACCTCGTGCGCCACGATGGAATTTCTTTCCGCGAAGCTCACGAAATCATCGCTCACGTCGTTGGAACGATGTGCGAAACACACCGTACAAGCGCTGACATTGACCGCGCCGCTGTCAATGCCGCCTGCAATAGCCTCTTTGGGTTTGAAACCAAATTAACCGATGCTTTAATTTCCGAAGCGCTTGACCCCAAACGCGTCGTTTCCGAGAAGAAAGTTATCGGTGGAACGCATCCCGATGAGGTCACTCGACAGCTCGACGCCATCGAAAAGGCAATCGAGGCTGACGAAGACGCTCTTGGCAAACGCAAGGCGCAGCTCGCTGAAGCCGACAAGCGTTTAGCTCAAGCTGTTAACGAAGTCATTGAGAAGTAATCGACAATAACTCAAGGTAGCTTCGCAGGATTTGCAAAGCTACCAAAAAACCATGGAGAACTTTTAAAAATGTTTTTTTATGAATTCATCATCGTCATTGGCGCCATGATTTTGGGCGCCCGTTACGGTGGCATTTTCTTTGGTATGGCTGGCGGCCTTGGCCTAATGGCTTTGATTTTGCTTTTCGGCCTTGCTCCTGCCAATCCCCCGATTGCCGTGATGCTGATTATCACGAGCGTTGTGGTTGCTGCTTCAACTTTGCAAAGCTCCGGCGGTATGGCTTTCTTGGTGCGCATTGCTGAAAAATTGCTTCGTGCTCGTCCGAAGGCTGTCACATTTGTCGCTCCGATTATCGCTTTCGTTTTCTCATTCTTAGCTGGCACGGGTAACGTTCTTTATTCAATCCTCCCTGTGATTGCAGAAGTGGCTCGCGAAGCTGGAGTGCGCCCTGAACGCCCGATTTCCATTTCCGTGATTGCCTCGCAACACGCCGTTCCCGCCTCTCCGATTTCAGCGGCAACTGTCGCTATGGTCGCTCTTTTAGGCGCTAGTGGCGTCACAGTCCTCACAATCATCGGCATTGTGGCCCCCGCTGTTTTATTGGGTTTAATGGTAGGCGCCCTTTCCGTGTGCAAGCGCGGCAAGGAACTCTCTGAAGATCCTGAATACATGCGCCTTGTTGCTGAAGGCTACTTTAAGAACGCCGCAAAAGCCTCGGCCTCTGGCACCGAAGGTGGCGACACAAAAGAAGCCAAGCTCTCGGTTGCGTTCTTCTTACTTGCAGCATTAACCGTTGTGTTAGTTGGCACATTCCCAGAACTTCGTCCTCACGTGACAAATGCCGCTGGTAAAGTCTCTCAAGTTTCGATGACACATATGATTGAACTCATTATGCTTGTCGTTGCGGCTTTGATTGTGATTTTCTGCAAAGCCAAGCCCGACGCTGTCATTCGCACTTCGGTTTTCCGTGCTGGCATGATGGGCGTGATTACGGTCTTTGGTCTTGCTTGGATGAGTGATACCTGGATTGCTTGCAACCTTCCTTACATCAAGGCCTCTGTTGCTGGCGTCGTGCAAGAAGCCCCCTGGCTCTTTGCGTTCGCTCTCTTCTTTATCTCTGCCTTAACGCACTCGCAGGGCGCAACAGTTGCTGCATTAATGCCTCTCGGTTACTCCTTAGGCATTGATCCCTTAACTCTCGTTTGCATGTACCCGGCTGTCTGCGGATACTTCGTCATTCCTTCCACAGGCGTTTTGCTTGCTGGTGTGGCATTTGACGAAACGGGAACAACGAAGATTGGCAAGCTCGTGATCAATCACTCGTACTTGCTGCCAGGCATTGTGGCCTCGATTGCGAACGTCTTATTTGCCTTCGCAATTCGCGCCATCTTCTTTTGATTAAGTAGTCCCCTCTAGGTCACTGTCTCGTGGTTTTATACTTCCCCCTCTTTAAGCCACGAGACAGTTTTTTGCCTTAAGGAAATGACGTATGAGCTTCATGGAAGTCTTTGCCGTATTCGTCAAGTTTTTCTTCATTCTTACGCCGTTTTTTATCGTCGCTGTTTTCCTCGCGATGACAGAAAATGAGACCGTTGAAATCCGTCACACACTTGCGATTCGCATCACAGTGGCTGTTGTCATCATCAGCCTTATCCTCTTTTTTGCTGGCGCCGCAATCTTTAACCTTTTAGGGATTACTGTTGACGCTTTCCGAATTGGCGCAGGGGCTCTTCTTTTTCTCTCTGCCGTATCTCTAGTCAATGGCGATGTGAAACTGCCTGCCTCCAAGCGTTCGATTCTCGATTTGGCTGTTGTTCCTCTTGCCATTCCTGTGACATTGGGCCCGGGCTCCGTTGGCGCTCTCGTTGTGATGAGTTCAGAAATCACCGACTTTTCTGCTCAAGTTTTCACAGCGCTTGCGATTATCGCTGCCTCTCTTTGTGTCGGTGTGCTCCTTTATCTATCGGCTGAGTTAAAGCGTTTGATTGGTCGTAGCGGCATTTCGATGCTCTCGAAATTAACGGGGCTAATCTTGGCTTCCTTATCCTGCCAAATGATTTTTGCAGGCGTTGCAGCCTTTCTTAAATGACACAGCGCCCGTCTGAAATGCTAATCTCCCGAGAATCGACTACGGAGAGCACTCGTATGGGAGATGCATTTAGCAAGTCCAATCTTTCTTTACTCTTGTTTCGCATGCGCGTTCGGATCTTTTGCCAACTTTGCGAAACACGCAGTTTTACGAAAACCGCTAAGGCTTTAAAGGTAAGTCAAAGCGTAGTTTCGCGCACGATTGCTGAACTTGAAGAAGAACTCAAGATCTCTCTTTTCGATCACTCTGTGCGCCCCATTCGTCCGACAAACGCCGGACAGGCTCTCTATCACTTTCTTATCTCTGAATTAAGCCGTGTCGACGAGCACTTAGGTGAATTGCGTTTAAATAACGCTTTCCTTTCTCCGCTTCGCGTCGGATTCGTGGAATCGATTGCGCGAACGATGAGCTGGCACGTTTTAGAAAAGATTCGTAAGAACTACTCAACGGTTTCTGTGCTCACAGGAATTAGCACGTATCTCTTGCAGCTCTTAGACCGCGACTGCGTGGATGCGATTGTGTGCCCAGATCCCTTCACGAACCGTAACGACTTAGACCGCTACTTTATTTTCCGTGAGCCCTCCATCGTTATTCTTCCCAAAGGAACCTCTTTACCTGGGGATTTAACGTGGGAAAGACTGCAGTTTTCCGGCCTTCCCATTCTGCAGTACAACAATCAAAACTCGGGCGGAAAGCTTCAAGAAAAGTTCTTCGGGAAACTGGGATTATCTTTTGTCAGTCGCTTTGAAGTAGATATCAATGCGCTTCTCTTAGACTATGTCGCGAACGGCGCAGGTTGGGCCTTAACGCGTCCTTCAACCCTTTTGCAGCACCCGTTGCTCGCGAAGATGGTTGATGTGCGACCTATGCCAAAGCCCGTTGCTTCGCGTGAGGTTTACGTGATTACACGCAAAAGCGACCACACCAGTCTTGGATCGCAAATTGCGAAATCGGCCTGCGAATATTTCCGCAATGATATCGCACCGAAGATTATTGAAATCACTCCTTGGGTCGCTCCCTATCTTTACACGGCAGGAGAAAATCCAAGCGACAGGATTCCGATTTACGAAGCTGCAGAAAATCCCGATTCGGGGAATGTTTTCGTGCTGTGACTTTTAAAGGGCGCTTTTTTCAGGCGCCTTTTTCTTCGTCTTTCGTCTTGATGGGAATCCCGTAATGGATGATTTCGAGATTCTTATACCAGCAGAACATACGGACGCCCACGATAAAGAACGTTGAGGCAAAGAGCGCAATGAACTCTGTGACTTCAAAGTACCTTAATAGGATATAAAGCCACGCGCCAACGAATGCCGCACTGGCATAAGGCTGACGATCTGACATGACCATCGGCAGGCGATTAAGAAACACATCGCGCAACATGCCGCCAACAACGCCAGTGCACACGCCAAGAAGCACCGCAGGTAAATAAGGAAGACCCGCCGTTAAAGATAGCGATGTGCCGCCAGCAGCAAAGAACCCGAGTCCAATTGCATCGGACCACACAAAGACTTGGCGAAGAGCTTTCTCACGAAAGCGCCTGATGATAAAAGGCGCGAAAACAGTCATTGCTAACGTGACCCACACATACTCGTGATGCGCAATCCAATACATCGGACGATTATCAATGATGAGGTCACGCACAATTCCGCCACCGAAGGCCGTGGTAAACGCCATAATAAAAACGCCAACTGGGTCAACGTCTTTATCTTCTGCGGCAAGAATTCCCGCAAGTGCGAAGGCGACAATGCCAACAAAGTCTGTGAATACGAGGAGCCCTGACTGCATAAAAGAAATACTCCATTAATAAATGGATGGGTTCGCTTTCATTTTAAGGGCTTATCAAGTTTCTCGCTTTTTAAGTGTCACAGAGCATGACTCTTATCGGCTAAACGCATAATCAGCAACCCAGTTAGATATCCCAAACTGAATGAGCAATAACATCTTCTCGGAGAAACCGTTGCTCTTGAGTCAAGCAAATAAGGGCGCCTGGGCCACAGGAGAACTTCTCACCCTTCAAGCAATCAAACGCTTGCACCATAGATGGTGTGGGATTATGAGTTGCTTTAATCTCTACGGGAAGGTACTGCGTTCCTATCTTAATCAGCAGATCAATCTCGCGAAGGCGCGTATCCCGATAAAAGTAGAAACTTGCTCTGCGCCCGTTGTGAACCCAACTCTTGCGTAATTCACTGAGCACAAAATTTTCAAAAAATGCTCCTGCGAAATAAGAGCTCTTAAGCGCTTCTGCTGACGGAATGTCCATAAGCCAGGCAGCCAACCCTGTATCTGTGAAATAGAGTTTCGGTTTTTTGATTAGTGTTTTGCCAACATTTTCGTAAAACGGAGGTAAGAGCCAAATAATGCCACTTGCTTCCGCAATAGAAAGCCACTCTTTTGCTGTCGGCGCCGATATGCCCGCTTCACACGCTACTTTTCCAACCTGGAATTCTTGCCCAATACGTGTAGCAAGGATTACAAGAAATTTACGGAAGTCTGCGAGTTTTCCAATGTTCCCTACTTCACGAACATCCCGTTCCAAATAACTATGAAAGAATCC
>CAVCTI010000160.1:0-2454 GCA_963604755.1 Duodenibacillus sp.
GGCAGCTGCAGGGCAAAGTAGCCACTTTCTTCCATCAACTTACGCGTGTAATGGCTCTTGTCGATAACAGCAACAACTTTCGCTGGCACCAAATCAAGTGCTGTGGTCCAAGCCGCTGCCATAGCATCAAAATCTTTTTCAAAGCTTGCGGTAACCACGGTCGTCGCACCGATATTCATGAGTCGGTAAATCTTCTCGGGATTGACGGGAACAATCGAATCTATGTCTTTCATTTATCTCTCTCTAGGTAAAAGAACATGCAGTTTTTGCAAAAAAATCACTCAAGGTCTTTTCTTAGCGAGGTTTTACGCCATCCAAATAGGACAGAGAAAACCCAAAGGGTACAATGGGACTTTTTCCGCAAAACCTTAGCATTTATCCTAAACGAAAATTACGCCAATGTTTGAGAATCCAACAGCTGTTACCTTTTGCGGGTATCTCTTTTTGATGATTACCCTGGGATTTTGCGCCTATTTCTACACACGCAATTTCAATGACTACATCTTAGGCGGCCGTCGTGTGGGCGGCATCGTCACAGCGCTCTCAGTTGGCGCAAGCGACATGAGTGGCTGGCTCTTGATGGGGGTTCCAGGAGCAGCGTACGCCGCAGGTCTTTGCGAAAGTTGGATTGCAATTGGTTTAACGCTTGGCACCTACTTTAATTGGCGTTTGGTTTCGGCTCGATTGCGTTTGTATACAGAACTTGAACACAACTCTCTTACGCTACCGGACTTTTTCACACATCGCTTTAATGACTCCTCACGCACCCTGCGCGTAATCTCTGCTGTCATCATCCTCATCTTCTTTACGATTTACTGCTCAAGTGGCGTTGTTGCTGGGGCTCGTCTCTTTGAAAGCACCTTTGATATGCCCTATTCGACAGCGATTTGGCTTGGTGCTGCGGCAACAATTGTCTATGTCTTTATTGGTGGCTTCTTAGCCGTAAGTTGGACAGATGCCATTCAAGCTTCCCTCATGTGCGTCGCCCTTGTCGTCACGCCCCTTGTTGTGATGAATGACTTAGGAGGCTTTAGTGCGACGGTCGATCGCGTCGTCGCGATTGACCCCAATATGGTTAATCTGATGAAGGGGCAGACTTTTGTTGGAATTATTAGCTTACTCGGATGGGGCTTAGGCTACTTTGGACAGCCTCATATTCTTGTGCGCTTTATGGCCGCTGAATCGATTCGCGTGCTCCCGAACGCTCGCCGCATTTCGATTATGTGGATGATTTTCTGCTTATCGGGCGCAGTATCTGCAGGATTCTTTGGCGCCGCTTACTTCGCCGAGCACGTCGATCAGGTCGCTCAAGTTGCAGAAAATAACGAACGCATCTTTATTATCTTGGCACAGCTCCTCTTTAATCCCTGGATTGCGGGCATTTTGATGTCGGCAATTCTTGCGGCAATTATGTCGACTCTTTCTTGCCAACTTTTGGTCTGCTCATCGACACTCACAGAAGACTTTTACCGCGCCTTTATCCGCCCGAAAGCTTCTCAGTTTGAATTGATGTGCTTTGGTCGCGGCATGGTTCTTTTGATTGCCTTGATTGCGATTTTGATGGCACTAGACCCCAATAGCCTCGTCTTTGGATTAGTGAGCTACGCGTGGGCAGGATTCGGTGCTGCCTTTGGTCCTGTGATTCTGATTGGACTTTGGTGGCGTCGTATGAATCGCAAAGGTGCTTTGGCAGGGATGGTTACGGGTGCAGCCACAGTGCTTATTTGGCACCAGTTTGGTTGGCTTGGCCTCTATGAAATTATTCCTGGCTTTATCTTCGCGAGTATCGCCATCTTCATCGTGAGTTTGATGACAGAAGAACCCACAGAAGAAATGAAGAAGAACTTTGATACGGTCGCTTCTGCCGTACACGACATCTAAAGGAAGTGACATCAAACGAAAGGGGCCTCGCGGCCCCTTTTCTTTAGCTTCAGTATTTGCGACTTAGCGCACTAACTTCGGAAGCACGGGTTCTGTGACACCCTTTAAGCCCACAAGAGCCAAGATCGTGAGAATTGTTAACTGCGGACCTAAGTAGGCCTTTTCACAATTCCAATATTCCTTAACCGAGTGGTTGTAGTCTTCCGTGCCACCAGCGCCCTGCGTTGTCGCGGGGATGCCGCGCGAGAGCGGAACGTTTTGGTCTGTTGCGCCAAAGTTATAGTTCTTTAATTCAATGCCAAGCTCTTGCATTGCCGCAAATGATGCCTGAATCACGGGGCTATCGTCAGGATTGACGCCTGCGGGGCGATCGCCAATTTGTTCGATCTTCGCAGAAATTTTTCCTGCGTCACTTAAGTGCCAGTATTCGTTTTCTTCCTTCACGGATTCTTCAACAAGAGGCAAGATGCTTGCGACAAACTTCTCAAGAGACTTCTGCTCGTAGCTACGAATATCAAGTTCGATCTCCGCTTGCGCGGCGATGGAATTCACTGTCGTGCCGCCCTTAATAAC
>CAVCTI010000161.1:0-13292 GCA_963604755.1 Duodenibacillus sp.
CCATAAAAAAAGGAGTGCCGACTCAGTCGGAATGACCGACTTTATCAACACCCCCCTTCTCAGATGTATATCAAACGCTGTATTACTTATTGATCGACCAAACTGTTGTCGGTGTGTAGTGCGTTGCAGCCTGTCCGCTTTCGCTCAAAGCCTTACCATTGGCGTAGAAGGTGTAGGCTGTGACAGAACCGCAGATAATCATCGCGGCAACCAAGAAGAGCATCACCTTGCGGAAGCCATCGCAACGGCCCTTGATGACGTCCCACTTAACACCAAGACGATACAAACCAATCATGCCGTGCAACTCGGTGATAACCAAGAAGGCGATTGTCCAACCTAAACCCATGTGATAGGTGTGAACAGAAGAGAGGTTCGGATCAAGACTTGCCGGGTCAACGAGCATACCCATCAAGTGCGGGAAGACAAACGCTGTAATCAAAACGGCAGTGATGATTTGGATACGCCACAAGGAAGAATCTGTGTGGTGCAACATCGTGATGTGAGCGTTGACGTCACGGCACTGTTTGTAGGAAGTCGGGAAGCGACGAAGAGCGCACAGGGCGTGCAAAATTACGCAAAGCGTAATAAAGCCAACGAAGAGCACGTGCAACCAAAGCTGCTCGTGACCAAAAATCGGGGTACCGCCAGAAATCTGGATCATGTTCCAGAAGGTGTCCTTACCAAGTTGAATCGAGCTTGTGAAGGCCATATGGCAGAAAAGGAAGAGGCCGAGGATAAGGCCAGTAATGGACTGTGTTGCATCACAGTAAGCAGGCCACTTGCTCGCGCGCTTTGCGTCTTTGAGCGTAACGCCAGCGATAAGTTCTGGACCTGTCGGTGTATGCGCACGCAATTCTTGTTCTGGTGTCATTTTTATTTCCTTTGATTACAGGGAAAACAAGGGGGAAAGCCCAAAGGACCTTCCGTATGGGCGAATGATGCTCTTTCTAGACTTTTTTAGATTTGATTAATGTCAAATCGCGGGTCGTTTCTTTGCGAAATTTGCGCGAAAAACGGCAGTTTTGTTCCGTATTTACGAACACATTTTGTATTAGTAAGGGTAAACCACTAATTTCGTGAAAAATAAAAAAAGAGCCCGCCCGAAATGGGGAAGGCTCTCGCGAAAAAAGAAACTTTGATTACTTCGTGCCAAAGAGTCGGTCACCAGCATCGCCCAAACCTGGGACGATGTAGGCGTTTTCATTTAAGCACTTATCTAAAGAGGCAACCCAGATTTCAATCTTCGGGTGCTTTTCAAGCATCACTTGAACGCCTTCGGGAGCAGCAACCAAGGCGATAAACTTAATCGACTCGACACTGACGCCACGATTTAAGAGAACTTCAACAGCGTGGCATGCCGAGTAACCCGTGGCAAGCATCGGGTCGCAGATAAAGAACAAGCGATCTGTGACGTTCGGGAGACGAACTAAGTATTCGACAGGGCGCTTATTTTCATCGCGGTACATACCGATGTGGCCGACGCGAGCAGAAGGCATTAATTCCAAAAGACCATCGCTCATACCAGTTCCTGCGCGAAGAATTGGAACAATCACTTGCTTTTTGCCAGCAAGCGTAGGAGCTTCCATCGCTGTAATCGGTGTTTCAATCGAGCGGCTCGAAAGCGGAAGATCCCGAGTGACTTCATAGCCCATTAAAACGGTGATTTCTTTTAGAAGCTGACGGAAAACATTCGTACTCGTTTCCTTTTGACGCATGATGGAGAGCTTATGCTGAATCAAAGGATGGTCGACGATATGCAGATTGGGAAAGTGCGGATCAGTTCTCATGATGAGTGGCCTTAAGAATGACGGTTGCGACAGAAAACGAGCAAGGGCCCCCAACCGGTAAAGGACACTTACCTTTTGGGCAGGCATTATAACGAGCAGGGCTTTTCTCAATTGTAAAAAATGGGCGTGTTTTGACTTTAGAGGAAGAGTTTCTTGAGAAGAGATTTCCCGCTCTTTCATACGTAAGGCTTAAGAGCCGCACTCGCATTGAGTTTTTCTCTCAAGCAAACTAGACTCACACAAAAGAAACTTTTGCCCTTAAAGAGGTTAAGCTCATGTCCATTCGAACTGTCGTCATTTTGCTTTTGTGCGTTTTAAGCGCCGTTTTCCTTGCCGTCAATTGGACAGGAATCGTCGCACCAGTTCCTGTTAATTTACTCGTAAAGCAAGTTGAGGCGCCTCTCGGTCTCATTATCTTTGTTGTTTTGGGCCTTCTGCTTGTAGCGTGGATTGTGTGGTCGTTCTTACAACAAGCCGCCGCTCTCGTTGATATCCGTAAGGCCTATAAAGAAGCAAGAACGAATAAGCAGCTTGCAGAAAACGCCGAGCAATCTCGTATTCAAGCCTCTACCAAGACGCTTTCTCAAGAGTTTGCTGATTTGAACGCCCAATTAACGGCTTCTGTGACAACGTCGACTGAAAAAACAACAGAGGCATTGGGCGCTTTCTCTGAAGAACTGAAAGCACTCAAATCTCAAATTGCGTTACTTGATGCGAAAGTGATGAAGATCGCGGAATCCAATGGCATCACGCTTCCTGTTGAAGAAGCCGAACCCGCAAAGAAATCTCGTTTTTTTGGCCTCTTTGGTAGTAAGAAAGAAGCGCCTAAAGAAGAAGCCGCTCCTAAAGAAGTGAAGGCAGAAGAAACTTCTGAAAACAAAAATCCCCAAAACGAGAAATAGTCTTGGGGATTTGAGAAACTTCTAAAAATTAAAAGCTTTATTCGACCGCGTCTTTCGCGGCCGCTTTATCGGCCTCTAAGATATAGTTTGTGACGAGTTCAACTTCTTCGGCGGCACCCAAAAACACGGGAACGCGCTGGTGAAGTTTCTCAGGTTGAATTTCCAAGATGCGATGGCGACCATCGGTGCAGGCGCCACCGGCTTGTTCGATTAAAAATCCCATGGGATTCGCTTCATACATAAGGCGTAACTTCCCAGCCTTATCTGTCATGCGCTTATCCCACGGATACATGAAGATGCCGCCGCGGGAAAGAATACGATGGACTTCGGCGCCCATCGAGGCAATCCAACGCATATTGAAGTCTTTACCACGAACGCCTGTTGTGCCTTCAAGTAGTTCTTTGATATAGCGCTGCACAGGCTCTTCCCAATGACGCATATTCGAGCAGTTAATCGCGAATTCGCGCGCTTCGCGTGGAATCACAGCCTCGGTTTTTGTGAAGATAAAGTGGTTCGATGCTGGGTCAAGCGTAAACATCACCACGCCACGCCCGAGTGTCAATGCCATCGTGGTCTGGGGCCCATAGACGACGTAGCCGGCTGCGACCTGATTAATACCAGGCTGCAAGAAGTCAATGTCGGAAATGTCGTGGGAGGCGCCATGTGGGCTAGGAAGGATTGAAAAGAGCGTACTAATGGAAATGTTAATGTCGATGTTGCTCGAGCCATCCAAGGGGTCAAATGTCACAAGGTAGGGGCCAACTGGAAGGTAGGAAGGAACCGAAAGACTCGTTTCCATTTCTTCGCTAGCCATGCCGCAAACGCAACCTGAGCGAATGCAACCCTTGACCATCAAGTCGTTACAGATGACATCAAGTTGCTTTTGAACTTCGCCTTGAACATTTGTGGACCCAGCGACGCCTAAGACGCCTGCGACGTCACCACAGGCGACTTCAAAGCTAATTTCCTTGCAAGTTTCCGAAATGTTGATAATCAACTGCGAGAGTTTGGGGTCGAGACCATACTCGGCAATCTCGTTGTCGAGGTAGGTGTGAAGCGTTTGTCGTTGCATGACAGGGTCCTCTAGGTTTTCTAGTGGTTAGTAAGAGCCTTCTCAACAATTTCGCGTACGGCATTCGAAAGCGTTGGGCAAGCGGCAACGCGCAAAAGCGCGTCGTGCATTCGTTTCGCCCGCACGGGTTCAAAGCGGCGCCAATGATCTAAGGCGCGCGCCAAGCGTGAGGCGACGTGAGTATTAATTCTGTCGAGTCGTAAAACGGTGTCGGCCCAAAATTCGTAGCCGAGACCGTCTGCGCGGTGAAATTCCGCAAGGTTACGCGTGAAGAACGCGCCGATTAACGCATAAACGTTATTCGGATTCTTAATCGAGAACACGTCATAACCCATCAGGGCTTTTACGCGCTCTAAAACGGAGAGTTCCCCATCGAAAGAGGGTGCGACTGCTTGAACCGTAAACCACTTATTAAGAAGTAACGGTTCCCGATACCAATCGCGCGCTGCCGCATTTAAAACGTCGGCTTTCGCGGGGCTGCGCGACATCACAAGAGTGGTAAGTGCCGCAAGCTTATCTGTGAGGTTATCGGCGCTTTCAAACTGCGAGCGGCACATTAAGAGGGCCTTGGCGCTACCGCTAGCAAGCCAATAGTCAATCGCAAGGTTCTTTAGCGCGCGTTTTCCTGCATCAACTGCATTGGGGCTAAAAGGCGCGTCAATTGTGTTTTCTTCAATAATGCTTGGCCATTCAGAAGTAAAGCGATTCCCTAAGGCTTCGCGCGCCGCTAGTACGGCTTTGTGCACGGCATCTGGATCGATCATCGCGCAATTTAAAGCGACGTTCGCTTCTTCTGGCATCGTAAGAGCCGCGGCTCTAAAGTCTGGAGATAGAGAGGCGTCATTAAGAACGGCGCCAAAACTACGAATCCACGCTTCAGGAACAATGGGTTCTTCGCCGCGCGTCACTTCCCCGATCATCTCGTAAAGGGAGTCGTTGACAAGGCGCTGCATCGCTTCTGCGCGATTAAAGAGGTCTGAATCATGAAGAGCTAAGAAGGAAAGCTCTTCTCTTGAATACGGGTACTCAAAAATAACAGGCGCAGAGAACCCCCGACCAATGGAAAGAACCGGGTTTTCTTTGACGTCAACAAAGGTCCACTGCATGGCTTCTTCAGTAAGAAGCAAAACGCGTGTTCCTTCAGTGGCACTGTCTTCCTCGGCTAAACGCACAGGCATATCTTTTCCATCGTGACCAATAAGGCCAATGGCGATGGGAATGATAAGGGCTTCTTTTTGGGGTTGCCCCGGGGTGGCTGCCGTGCGCTGAGTCGCGTTCACGGTTAATGTATGAGAAATGGGGTCGTACGCGGAACTCACACGCACGTGTGGAGTTCCTGCTTGACTGTACCAGCGAGAGAATTCTTTTAAGTCAACGCCAGAGGCTTCCGTAAACGCCTCTAAAAAGTCGTCACACGTCACGGCCTGCCCATCAAAGCGAGCTAAATAATTTCTTAGGCCTTTTTCAAATCCTGCTTTCCCGAGAATGGTCTGGAGCATGCGAATGACTTCCGCACCCTTGTCGTACACGGTCATCGTGTAAAAGTTATCGACTTCGCGATAGCTTTCGGGGCGAATGGGGTGCGCCATGGGGCCGGCGTCTTCCGGAAACTGCGCCCGACGTAAATCGCGCACATCTTGGATGCGGCAAACGGCGCGTGTGGTGGCGTCGGGGGCCATATCCATCGAAAACTCTTGATCGCGGAAAACCGTTAAGCCTTCTTTTAGCGTAATTTGAAACCAATCACGCACCGTGACGCGGTCTCCAGTCCAGTTGTGGAAGTATTCGTGACCCACGACGGATTCGATGCGGTGATAGTCGGTGTCAGTAGCCAATTCTGGGGAGGCCATCACATAGCGCGAATTAAAGATATTAAGGCTTTTATTTTCCATCGCGCCAAAGTTAAAGTCATCAGTGGCCACGATGCCAAAGCGGTCTAGGTCCAATTCAAGTCCAAAGCGCTCTTCATCCCAGCGAATGGCTTTTTTGAGGCTTTCAAGAGCGTGAGCGCTTTTTTCATAGTTGTGGGGCTCGGTCCAAATGCTTAAGTGGCAGGTGCGACCGTCTTTTAAAAGGAAGTCTTCACTGCGGTCAACAAATTTCCCTGCAACAAGCGCAAAGAGGTAACTCGGCTTCTTATAGGGGTCAACGAATCTCACCCAATGGCGGTTTTGCGATTCAACGCCAGAATCAACGAGATTGCCGTTACTTAAAAGAACGGGATACGCGTCTTTGTCGGCGTGAATCGTAACGGTAAAGCGGCTCATCACGTCTGGGCGATCCGGCCAATAGGTAATACGCCGAAAGCCTTGAGACTCACATTGGCTCATAAAGGCACCCTTACTCATATAGATGCCAGAGAGGGCCGTATTTCTCGCCGGGCTAAAGCGGTTGATGATTGTTAGGCGCGATTGCTTAGTGATACCGCAAACGGTAAGGGAGCTACTAGTTAGCGTGTAGTGTGTATCGTCGATTTCTGTGCCGTTAATAAAAAGGCGCTCAAAGGCAAGTTCCGAGGCATCAAGGCGCAAGTTTGAGGCCGTAAAGCCAGCTTTCGGTGTCACAAGCATTGTTGTTGTGACAAGAGTGGACTCGGCGTCTAAAACAAAGTCGAGTTCGACGGAATCAATGTTAAAGGGAAAGGGCCGATAATCTTCGCGGCGAATGATTGGATTAGCTAAATCAGACATGAAATCGGTATCCGAGTAAAAAGAATGGATTTGCACTCATTTTAGCGCCGAAAAGCGTTTTCTCTAGCCTAGATTTTGGCCAATGTCTCTTAAGAAGCCTAAAGGCTTGATAGAAGCCAAAAAAGAGAAGCTTTCTTCTCAATAAGAGAAGGACAACGTATTCATGAGCTTAAGGCGACGAAAGAGAGATTTTCATAAATTGCGGTTACGCCGAAGTTTGTCGGTGCCCTAGGGGTGGGTTGGTCTTTTCAATGGGTTGCCGAGGCAGGCGCCCTCAAGAGTTGAGGTCAAGGGTATCGACCTTTCTCGGGCTAAAATGCGGCAACACCTAACAGAACGGGGGAATGTTTTTCTTATGGCACGACATTATTTTGGAACCGATGGAGTTCGTGGAAGGGTGGGGAAAGACCCCATTACGCCAGATTTTGTTTTGCGGTTAGGCCAAGGCGCAGGCCGCGTTTTCCATGCTAAGAAAACAGAAGACCACGCCACAGTTCTCATCGGAAAAGACACGCGCGTTTCTGGCTATATGTTAGAAGCTGCTTTGCAAGCGGGTTTTTCCTCCGCAGGAGTCGATGTCGTCCTTTGCGGCCCGATTCCAACGCCAGCGGTGGCTTACTTATCACGAGCACTAAGGCTTGATGCCGGAGTTGTGATTAGCGCAAGCCACAATCCATTTGACGATAACGGGATTAAGTTTTTCTCAGAAAAAGGGATGAAGTTACCTGATGCCGTTGAAGAAGAAATCGAAAAAGAAATCGATCAAGGATTTGCGTGTCTTACAAGCGACTCTTTAGGAAAAGCGTATCGACTAGATGATGCTGCAGGGCGCTATGTCGAATTTTGTAAGAGCACATTCCCCAATACCTTAGATTTAAAAGGGATGAAGCTTTATTTGGATTGCGCTAATGGCGCAGCCTATCACGTCGCTCCCGCTGTCTTTCATGAATTAGGCGCTGATGTTGTGGTCGACGGCAATACCCCTGACGGCTTTAATATCAATCGCGGGTTAGGAGCCACACACACCGATGACTTATCCGAGCGCACAAAGAAAGCAGGTTGTGAATTAGGTCTTGCCTTCGATGGTGATGCCGATCGGCTTATTATGGCCGATGACAAGGGTCACGTTTATAACGGCGACGAGCTTTTGTATGTCATTGTTTCTGATAGAAATCGCACGGGGAAGGTTGATGGCGTTGTGGGAACGCTGATGACCAATTACGCTTTGGAAAAGAAGTTTTCCGAAGAAGGGATTGAGTTTTTGCGCGCCAAAGTGGGCGACCGTTATGTGATGGAAGAGCTCCTTAAAAAAGGGTGGCTCTTTGGTGGAGAATCAAGTGGCCACATTATTGCATTAGACTGCCAGACAACAGGAGACGGCATCGTAAGTGCCTTACAAGTATTGGCTGCCATTCGCGCACAAAAAAAGACGCTTGCAGAACTTTTAGAAGGGCTAAAACTCATGCCCCAAGTTCTTTTAAACACGCGTGTCGCGAAAGACTACGTTTGGAGAGAGGATGCGATTTTCTTGAAGGCTGTGAAAGAAGCCGAGGCAGCTATTGTTGGTCGAGGGCGCGTTTTGATTCGTCCTTCTGGAACGGAACCCTTATTGCGCGTTATGGTTGAAGCTGACGACAAAGCCTTCGCTACGAAACTAGCCGAAGAGATGACTGCGGCTATCACTAAGTGAAAAACCAGAGCATAAAAAAGTCCTTCGAAGCTTTTTAAAGGAACGCATAATAAGAAAGGAGACAAAGCTTCGAAGGACGGGGAAGTGCTTTAATTAAAGGGTGGTTATTTTTCTCCTAGAAGGTGTGGTTTAAACCAAGACCAACTTGGTATTGGTTAAAGGCATCGTATTCAGAGAATTCCTTTTCACCTTTCACATAAACGGCACCCGCGTAGAGGCTTGTGCGTTTGCTGAACTCATAGGTATAAGAAACGCCTAAGGTGTAAGCGCGGCCTTTCGCGTCGCTATCGGTGTATTTGACATTCGCGTATTGGCCAGCCAAGGCAAGAGTGCCGCCAGCTGCGGGAATAGTTGCGCCAAGGATAAAGCTATCGACTTTTCCTGCTGCATCGGTGTTTTCATAAGTGCTCTCTAAGGCGCCGTCAGCAAATCCTCGAAGACTTGTCTTATTGGCGTGCTGGTATAGAGCCATCGGCTTAATAAATCCCGCATCCCAAGAAACGCCTGCTGTTAAGTAGTAGGCATTGCGATCGAGCGCGTCCGTTTTCGCGCGGCGTAGGTTTTCCGCAGCAACCATCGCAGCAAAGGGGCCATTTTCGTAACTCACACCCACACCATAGTAGTGTTCACGCTCGGACCACTTCGTAACGGTTTTGTCTCCCATCGAGGCTTGAAAACCAATCTTTAGTCCGTCAACGGGAGTCAGTTCAACGGCAACGGCTGAGTCAGGAGCTAAGTCTTTTGTGGCAACAAGACCCATACCGCCTAAGCCGTAAGCGGCTTCTAGGGGATCAAAGCTTGAAGCCATATCAAAGTCGCCGCCGCCCGAGGTGATTGCTCCACCGAGGTTACCAAGGGAAAATTTCACTTTGTCGTTTCCGACCCAGAGGTAACTCATCGAGTTAAAGAGCTTGCCGTCATCAGTCATCTGTCCTGTGGCAGAGTCATATTCACTTTCTAAGGCAACACCAACAGAAACACCGCCCCCGAGGTCTTCTTCAGCCGTAATACCCCAGACGGAGTCTCCTGCCCACGCAGATTCCATTGTGAGAGACGTGGTTGAGTCGTGATTGTTTTGGGCTGTCGCTTTTGTGTGCGTCATAACGACGCCAGTTGAAATCGAGCCATAGATATTCACATCGGCGGCGTTGGTAGCGAATGCGGCGCATGTCGCAAGTGCGGCAGTAGCAAGTTTGAATTTCATCGTGAAGTGTGCCTTTCCTAAAGAGGAGAAAAAAGAGAGGCGGTCAACTTTGCAGGAGTCCAGGTTGCTGTCGACCGCCCTGATGGGACGCATTCTAAACACAAATGAGAATCATTCGCAACTAGAAAATGCAATTAACACGAAAATTTGAAGTTTCCCTGTTGTTGTACGGATTAAAGAAGCCCATAGATTTTGCGAAAAAGATAAACCCCTACAGCATTTACTTAAGCCCTAGTGGATTAAAATCCTGAGTCTCTTAACTTATCTATTGTTTTTAAGCATCTATGAAACCGTCTACCTACATGACTGCTTCCGAAATTCGGAAGGCGTATTTGGAATTCTTTAAAAGTAAGGGCCACACGATTGTGAAATCTAGCCCCGTCGTCCCGCAGGACGACCCGACGCTTCTTTTCACAAACGCAGGTATGAACCAATTTAAGGCCAATTTCTTGGGTCTTGATAAGTCTTTGTCGCGCGCAACAACCTCTCAAAAGTGCATCCGCGCTGGTGGTAAACACAACGACTTAGATAACGTCGGTTACACCGCACGTCACCACACCTTCTTTGAGATGCTCGGAAACTTTAGTTTTGGCGACTACTTTAAGAGGGAAGCGATTTCTTGGGCGTGGGAACTCTTAACCACTGTTTATAAGTTACCTCCCGAACGCCTTTGGGTCACGGTCTACGCCGAAGACGATGAGGCCTACGGGATTTGGAATCAAGAAATCGGGATTCCTGCCGATCGCATTGTCCGTATTGGTGACAACAAAGGTGCTCGCTACATGTCAGATAACTTCTGGATGATGGGTGACACGGGTCCTTGCGGTCCCTGCTCAGAAATCTTCTACGATCGTGGTCCTTCTGTTCAAGGTGGTCCTCCGGGAAGCCCTGATGAAGACGGTGACCGGTATCTTGAAATCTGGAACTTGGTTTTCACGCAATTTAACCGCGATGCAAGCGGCAAGATGAATCGCCTCCCGCGCCCCAACATCGATACGGGTATGGGGCTAGAGCGTATTGCTAGCGTCTTGCAAGACGTTCCAACAAACTACGATATTGATCTTTTCCAAAACATTATGCGTGCGGCAAAAGCTGCTGTTGAAGAAGCGGGAGCCAAAAACGTCGACCCGCAGTGCCCGTCTTTGAAGGTGATCGCCGACCACATCCGCGCTTGCGCCTTCTCAGTTGCCGACGGCGTAAATCCCGGTAACGAAGGCCGCGCTTATGTGCTTCGCCGTATCGCGCGTCGTGCAATTCGTCACGGCTACAAATTAGGTGCGCGAGGCTTATTCTTCTACAAATTAGTCGAACCCTTAGCCCACGAGATGGGAGAACTTTACCCAGAACTCAATAACCCACGCATTGCTGAAGTCTTGCGTGCTGAAGAAGAGCGGTTCTGCATGACGCTTGCCACAGGCATGGAAATCTTGGAAGCCGCAATTTCGCAAACCAAAGACGGCGTCTTAGACGGAGAAATCGCCTTTAAGTTGCACGACACTTATGGGTTCCCTGTTGACTTAACGGGCGACGTTTGCCGCGAGCGTGGGCTTAAGGTTGATATCGATGCCTTTAATCTAGCGATGAACGAGCAGCGTGAAAAGGCACGTGCTTCTGCGAAGTTTAAGATTGCCGCGGGCCTCGTCTATAACGGGGAAGCCGGACTCTTCACAGGTTACACAGAGCTTGAAGAAGGGGCTTCAAAGGTCTTAGCCCTTTATAAAGACGGAACCGAAGTTGAAACCGTTAGTGCAGGGGACGACGTTGTTGTTGTTTTAAATAAGACGCCTTTCTACGCCGAGATGGGCGGCCAAGTCGGAGACGCTGGAACATTAAGTAACGCCTCAACGCTTATTAAGGTTCGCGACACCTTCCGCATTAAAGCCAATGTCTTTGGTCACGCCGCGCACGTTGCTGAAGGAAAAATCACAAAAGGCGACACACTCACAGCCAAAGTTGATGCTGAACGACGTGCCGCGATTGCCCGTAACCACTCAGTGACTCACATCATGCACAAGGCTTTGCGTGAAGTTTTGGGTGTTCACGTTGCTCAGAAGGGAAGCTTAGTCAATGAGTCAATTACGCGCTTTGACTTCTCGCACGACAAACCCATGACAGCCGAAGAAATCGCTGAAGTGGAAGCGATTGTTAATCGTGAAATTTTGGCTAACACAGAAACCCTTTGCCGAGAGTTGCCGCTTGAAGAGGCGAAAGCCACGGGAGCCGTTATGCTCTTTGGTGAAAAGTACGGCAAAACTGTGCGTGTGATGAATATTGGAACTTCCTGCGAACTCTGTGGCGGTACACACGTGCATCGCACGGGCGATATTGGCCTCTTTAAGGTCTTAGGTGAAGCAGGTATTAGCGCTGGTGTTCGTCGTATTGAAGCCGTCACGGGCTTTAATGCCTTGGCCCTTGCACAAAAAGATGCCACATTGCTCGCAGCGGCTTCTGCTAAATTTAAGGCGCCCGCTGAAGAGCTTTCTGAAAAGATCGATCAAGTGCAAGGCGAAGTTCGCGCGCTTGAACACGATTTAGATCGTGCTAAGAGTAAGTTGGCAGCTCACCAAGTTGCAGGTCTCGTGCACCAGATTACAGAAATTAACGGCACGAAGGTTCTCTTAACGGTTCTTGAAGACTTAGATCCTAAGGAACTTCGTAGTACCGTTGACTTTGTGAAAGATCAGATGAAGACCGTTGTTGTGCTCTTTGCTGTAAAAACAGCAGACAAGTTGCAGTTTTGCGCAGGTGTCACAAAGAACCTCTTAGGTAAGGTGAAAGCCGGTGAGCTCGTTAACGTAGCAGCAGCGGCTGCTGGCGGTAAAGGTGGTGGACGCCCCGATATCGCGATGGCTGGTGCCACAAATGTGACGAAACTTGAAGCTGCTTTCTCGGCAGCGAGAACTTTCTTAACTGAAAAGCTCTAACGACCTGTGAAAGAAATCAATCTACGCAACATGCGTTGTCCAATGCCTGTATTAAAAACAAAGAAGGCATTGGCAGCGCTTGGCGCGGGTGAAGAACTTTGTGTTTTCACAGATGACCCTCATGCAATTGAGGATATCGCTCTTTTTGCCAAACAAAGCGGGCATGGACTTGTGTCGCAAGAAACCGATGGTTCTGGTGTGACGCGTCACATTCTTCGCAAAGCAGGAGCTTTGCGCTCTTAAAGTTTCCTTTCGCTTTCAGCGATGAAAAACCCCGCCTCGGGAAAATGAGACGGGGTTAGAAACGGTATTGACTGAACTGAAAGAATCAGATTAGAACGTGTGGACGAGACCAGCAATAACTTCGGTGGTCTTTGTCTTTACATTGTCAGTGGATTTGGTTGATCCATCGGTTTTGTCTTCTGTGTAGGAAGCTGCTACATAAGCCTTTGTGCGCTTAGAGAAGCTATAGGCATACCCAGCGGCGATGTTCCAAACCTTGTATTCAATAGCCGAATTACTTACATTTTCGGCATCCTTATAACCAAACTGACCATAGACTGTACCGCCAGCTACAGGGGCTGTCACGCTAAGAACTCCGCCCCAACCTTTTTGGAGGCTTGAGGTTGCTACGTCGCCCAATTTGCCCATATCAAAATATTGAGCCTCAGCCATTAATTTGCAAACGCCAAAGTTGTAGGCTGCACCAAGAGAATAAGCTTTGCTGTTATCGGGCTCATAACCAGCTGTCGCATAATTTTGCTGAGAATAAACAAACGCAGCATTGAAAGCGCCGTTCACATATTTTAAGCCGGCAGCATTGTATTGATTGCAACTTGGACGACCTTCGGTTCCTTCATCAGCTTTAACTTTACCCTTTTCAGCTCCACTTGACAGATTACTGTCATTCTTGAAGGAATGGTCTAAATAGAGTGTAAATCCAGCAAAAGTCGGGGACTGGTATGCAATTGAGTTGTCATAGCGAGAGGACAAACCAACAAGGATATTGGTTGTCTTACCGAC
>CAVCTI010000162.1:0-2828 GCA_963604755.1 Duodenibacillus sp.
TTGCTAATCAGGAGATCAATACCGATAGTCACATGCGGCCGATTTTGTTTTTGTATCTCATTGGGACATTTGGCGCTGCGGTTACGGCTGTTTTAGCGAGTTACACCTTCCCTGTTTCAATCCAATTACCGATTACTGGGGCAGGGGCTGCTTCGCCTGGCGGAATCGGCGAGGTGATTAGAAACCTCTTTCTTTCTGCTGTTGATAACCCCGTACACGCTTTACTTAACGGGAACTATATTGGGATTCTTGCTTGGGCTGTGGGCTTTGGTATTGCTTTGAGAAAGGCATCGAATGCCACGCGAGAAATCTTAAATGACCTTGGAAAAGGGATTGAATTTATCGTTCACGTTGTTATTACCTTCGCGCCCTTTGGTATTTACGGCCTCGTTTCTGAGACGTTTGCGGCCGAGGGCTTTAGCGCACTCGTCGGTTATGCGAAGCTTCTCGCGGTGCTCCTTGGGTCGATGTTCTTTGTCGCTTTGATTCTCAATCCCTTGATTGTGTGGCTTTTTACGCACAAAAATCCTTTCCCAGTGACGTTTTTGACGTTGCGTGAATCCGGTGTCATGGCTTTCTTTACTCGGTCTTCAGCGGCGAATATCCCCGTGAATCTCGAGCTTTGCCGCAAATTAAATCTCCCGAAATCGACCTATGGCGTCTCAATTCCGCTCGGGGCCACAATCAATATGGCAGGAGCTGCAATCACGATTACTGTTTTGGCACTTTCTGCATGTACGACTTTGAATATTCACGTCGATATACTGACAGCAATCCTTTTAGCTGTTGTTTCCTCGCTTTGTGCTTGTGGTGCAGCGGGTGTCCCAGGGGGCTCTTTGATGCTAATCCCTTTAGCGTGTAGCCTATTTGGGATTGACAATGCGACTGCGATGCACGTCGTTGCTGTGGGTTTCATCATTGGCGTTGTGCAGGATTCCTGCGAGACAGCCTTGAATTCTTCTTCTGACGTGCTCTTTACGGCAGCGGCCTGTATGAGAGCGAAGAGACTAGAAGAATAGGGAAAAGCACTGATTTTTGTGATTTCTTAAGGCCGGTCTTAAGTTTTTGAGCCGGCTTTTTCTTAAGCCCAAAGGTAGGCTATCGGAAGCACATACTCGTCTTTAGACAAAAGAAGAGTTTCCCAGCCACAATAAAGGAGTACAGATTTAATTCGACGATTGGCTCCATAGTGCTCTTTAAACCAACGAAGGTTTTTGAGGTGCTCGGATTTGAAGCCTTCGCTCGCTTTAACTTCAATCGCAATTAAATCCTTCTTGCGATTTTCTAAAATAAAATCAACTTCTTTTCCGTCTCGATTGCGATAGTAAAAGAGATGCCATTCACGGCGAAGATCCGTTAAGGGCACAAGTTGCTCGTAAACCCAGGTTTCGATGAGGTTGCCGATTTTGTCTGTTGCTCCCTTGCTTTCTAAGGCAAGGGCCGCAGGGGCTTGCCCGATATTGTCTAAATATCCCATAAAGCCCGAGTCGCAGAACATCAACTTCGGTTTTCCCTCTATTCCCTCAGACCAAAGCGGCACTCGTTCAATAAGATACATTGTCTCAAGGGCAGCAAGGTACTCGTAAAGAGTCGGGCGACTTACCTCAAGGCGACTCGAAAAGTCCGTGATATTAACCGGGTGCGATGATTGCGAAGCGCAAAGCTCGAGAAGCTTTTGAAAGACTTCGGGCTTACGAATTTGAAGTAAGCGAATGACGTCCTTTTGTGCCGAATTCTCCTTATAGGCGTCATACCAAAAGCTGCGTTGTGCATCGTCAAAGTTCAAAACGTCTGGAAACCCTCCTAAAAGCGCTTTTTTCACGATGAGCTCTTTGTTGCAGTCTTCGAAGGTAATCGCCTCGTTAAAGTCGTCTTTAAAAAGGCGGTCGATAAATCTTGGCGGGTTACCTTGAATTTCTCCTTCAGTTAGCGGGCGAAGACGGACTTGGCCTAGGCGGCCAGCCATCGATTCGTGAACCGAAGGGAGTGTTAAGTAATTGGCAGAGCCCGAGAGCAGAATCTGCCTTTTATTGGGCCTTTGATCGATCAGAGCTTTAATCGCGGGAAATAAGGCGGGTGCCTTTTGCACCTCATCGATGGCAATGCAGGCTTTGTCTTTGTAGCGCATCAAAAGGCCCGTGGGCGAATCCTCGGCTACCTTTAAGAAGGCATCAGTATCCATTGAAAGGAATGCAGAATTTTTTGGCATCACCTTTTGCATGAGAGTCGTTTTGCCGCATTGGCGAACGCCAGAAAAGATAATCGCTTTAAAGACGGTTTGAGCTAACTCGTACTCGCTTTCTGTCCAACGACTCAGGTATTTCATCGGTGTCTCTCTTAAGAAAATTTCTGCAAATTTTAAAGTGGACTTACCTCAAAGTGTAAATTAGAAATGCTGAAAGTGTAAATTAGAGCTTCCGCATTTTGTAAAATAGACTATCCGTATTGTGTAAATTACAACAGAGCGAATAAATTAGAACTCCGATTACTGGAGCGTTAGGATTTTCAAGTTTTATGTTGCTTAGCGGCCCATTGGCGAACTTCTTCTGTGATTCGCATCGCGCAAAAATTCGGTCCACACATCGAGCAAAAGTGCGCCTTTTTCATGCTTTCTTTCGCTAATGTCTCATCGTGAAAACTTCGGGCCTTCTCTGGGTCAAAGCCAATGTTAAATTGATCGATCCATCGGAACTCAAAGCGCGCCTTACTCATTGCGTTGTCGCGGATTTGGGCTCCTGCCACGCCCTTAGCGAGGTCTGCTGCGTGCGCAGCAATCTTGTAGGTGATGATGCCGTCTTTTACGTCCGTTTTGTTGGGAAGTCCTAGGT
>CAVCTI010000163.1:0-1742 GCA_963604755.1 Duodenibacillus sp.
ATCTACACTGACGTTATCCCAGAGGCTGCTACTGGTGACGCCCTTATTGATGCCGAAAATATGAATCACGCCATCGAGCGGGCAGTCAGAAAGATTCCAGAACAGTATCTTTGGAACTACAACCGCTACAAAGGTGTCTCAAGTGTAAGAAGCTACGCAAACGATAAGGAATCGAGCGATGCAAACGATTAACAATATGGTTGGTGCCCTTGGCGTTTCGATTGTTAAGAGCTTTGCAGGAATGCCGATGGCAAAGCGCCATAAATTAGCGAAACTCTTGGCACCTCTTTTTTGGTACATCGTCCCGAAAAGGCGTCACATTGCACTACGTAATTTAGAGCTTTGTTTTCCCGAGATGCCAGAGGCTAAGCGCGTAGAAATCGCAAAGAATCTTTGCCTAAACATTGCGCGCACCGCTATCGACCATGGAGATCTTTGGGCGGGCACTGTTGAGCAAGTACGAAATCTCGTGAAAATCGAAGGCCTTGAAAATATCACGAATGAAGCTGGCCACCCACTTATGGTGATTGCGCCTCACTTTTTGGGGCTTGATGCCGCAGTCACCGCGCTTTCAACGCACATAAAGGGTGCGGGTCTGTATCAAAAGCAAAGAAATGAGGCTTGGGATAAAGCTGCTTTAGAGGGACGCCGTCGCTTTAGCGACTCGATTTTGATTCAGAAAACGGGCGCAGGGATGGATGATGCAAAAAAAATCATTCGCCTAATTCGCCAAAACCTTCCTTTCTATTATCTACCTGATATGGATTACGGCAGGCGCCATTCGGAATTTATCGATTTCTTCGGTGTGAAAGCCGCTACCGTGACAGCTGCGAGTAAACTTGCGCGCCTTTCAGGAGCGAAAGTTGTTTTCTGTGTCACGGAGATGACCGAAACTGGTTACACGGTTCATGTCACAGAACCACTAGAAGATTTTCCAACGAAAGATGCAATTGCCGATACGATTCGCATTCAAAAAGAAATTGAAAAATGGATTTTGAAATTCCCCGATCAATACTTTTGGATGCATCGTCGCTTTAAAACGCGCCCCTTGGGCGAAGCAAGTCTTTACTCCTAAATTAGGGAGGCTTCAAAATGCTGCGATTCACAAAAATGCAGGCAGCAGGAAATGACTTTATCGTGGTCGATGCCACAAAAAGGCCATTACGACTAAGCGCAGGGAAAATCCGTTGCCTTGCAGACCGCCACTATGGAATTGGGTTCGACCAACTCTTAGTGGTGAAGAAAAGCGACCGACCGAACGCTGATTTTGGCTATCAGATTTTTAATGCCGATGGAAGCGAAGCCGAGATGTGCGGCAATGGTGCTCGTTGTTTTGCGCTTTTTGTTCTCAATCACGGATTGACGGATAAAAAGAAAATTGCCGTAATAGCCAAACACGGTCTTATTACGCTTGAGAATTTAGGGGGGAGTGCGGTGCGCGTGAAAATGGGAAAGCCCCGTTTTACGCCCGTTGACATTCCTTTTTTTTCTCAAGGTTTTGAGAGGAAAGAGCAAGGATGTACCACCCTTTTTAAGGTAAAGAAGGAAGGTGAGGATTTCTGGTTCGGAGTCGCGAATATGGGGAATCCTCATGCGATTTTCTTGGTTAAAAAGGCTTCGAGCGCACCCCTTGGGACACTTGCGAAAATTTTGAAGGGAACGAAGGCTTTTCCTGAAGGCGTAAACGTGAGTGTTTTAGAGGTGCTAAGTGAAAACGAGGCGATTCTTCGTGTTTACGAAAG
>CAVCTI010000163.1:1752-4003 GCA_963604755.1 Duodenibacillus sp.
GACGCTTGCCTGCGGGTCGGGTGCATGTGCAGCGTTTTCTCTTGCCTACCAGATGGGAAAACTTGCTTCAAAAGCCACCATCCGAATGACTGGCGGCCAAGTGACAGTTGAAATTGATTCAGCGGGCGAAGTCTTTTTAACAGGACTTGCCGTTGAGGTGTTTACTGGTTGCACCGCGATATAAAGAAAAGAGAATTCTATGATTGATGTTGTGCTCAAAAAGGGAAAAGAAAAAAGCTTATTGCGTCGTCACCCTTGGGTCTATGACACAGCGATTGCCCGTGTGTTAGGTAATCCTGAGCCTGGTGACCTCGTTCGCGTCCTTTCTTTTTCTGGCGACGCTCTCGGTATCGGGGGATTTTCTCCGGCTTCAACGTTGCGTGTTCGCATGTGGTCGTTTAACGTGAATGACGATGTTGCGTCTTTAGCCTTTTTAGAAAAGCGCTTAACGGAAGCCATCGCAGCGCGCGAGTTACTTTTAAAGCGCACCACAGCAAGGCGCCTTGTTTTTGCTGAAGCCGACGGGATTCCTGGCTTTATCGCAGATCAATATGGTGATTGGGTTGTCACACAATTTCAGAGTGCAGCCTCAGAAAAGCGGCGCGAAGAAATCGTCTCCCTTTTAATGAAATTAACGGGAGCAAAAGGGGTCTTTGACCGCTCGGATGCTGCTACTCGCCAAAGAGAGGGGCTCGAGCTTCGAGTTGGAGCACTTGCTGGAATCGAGCCACCTGAGAAAATTGAAGTCGTAGAAGACGGTGTTAAATATGGCGTTGATGTTCGTGTGGGACACAAAACCGGGTTTTACATCGATCAAAGAGAAAGTCGACTTGCCGCGCAACGCATTGCAGCCGAATTTCGTGAGAAAAATGGGCGTGGATTGCGTGCCTTAAATTGCTTTTGCTACACAGGTGGGTTTTCTTTAGCGCTTGTCGCAGGGGGCGCAGACGCTGTCGATAGTGTCGACAGTTCAGCCGAGGCTTTATCGCAAGCGAAAGACAATGTCGCTCTTAACGGGTTTTCTGAAGAGAAATTCCACTGGTACCAAGAAGACGTTTTTGAATTCTTAAAGAAAGCCAACGCCACTGGCAAGGTCTATGATTTAGTGATTCTCGATCCACCGAAATTCGCTTCGAGCCACTATCACGTCGATCGTGCGGCAAGGGCCTATAAAGAAATTAACTTAAAAGGGATGCGGCTTTTGAGAATGGGTGGCCACTTGATGAGTTTTTCTTGTTCGGGCGCTGTGGACGTTGATCTATTTCAAAAGATTCTCGCAGGAGCCGTTTTCGATGCAAGAAAGGATGCGTGGGCAGTAGAGCGTTACGGAGCAGGAATCGACCATCCGCTTCTTATGACGTATCCTGAAGGTGAATATTTAAAGGGAATGCATCTTGTGATGCGTTCTGATTAGTTGGACACAAAAAATGCAAGAAGATAATTTGGGAATAGCAGCAGAACCAGAAATCCCAGTGACAATTCTCACGGGATTCTTGGGCGCTGGAAAAACGACGTTACTCAATCGAATTCTCACAGAAGATCACCGTCACAAAATCGCTGTCATCGAAAATGAATTCGGTGAAGAGGGAATCGATAACGAACTGCTTGTGCAAAACGACAAAGAGCAGATTGTTCAAATGAACAATGGTTGCATCTGCTGCACGATTCGTGGAGATCTTTCAAGAATTCTCACGGACCTTCGCTTGCGTCGAGATCGTGGAGAAATTGATTTTGATCGTGTTGTTATCGAAACAACGGGAGTGGCAAATCCTGGTCCTGTGTGTCAGACATTTTTCATGGATGACGCGATTGCCTGCTTTTATCGCTTAGACGGTGTTGTCACAATTGTTGACGCCAAATACGGCAACAAAACGCTTGATGAGCAGCCTGAGGCAAAAGACCAAGTCGGCTTTGCAGATCGCATCTTCGTCTCGAAAACCGATCTCGTTACTCCTGAAGAGTTCGAAGCGCTAAAAGAGCGCCTTGTTTCAATTAACCCACGTGCCCCAATTGAAGCGGTTCACATGGGAGAAGTTGCCGTCGATAAGGTTCTTGATATCTACGGCTTTAACATGAATGACATTCTCGAGATTGACCCTGCGTTTTTCTCGGCAGTGCACCCGCATCATCACAACGATGACGTGAAGGCCTTTGTCTTTGAGTCGAAAAAGCCATTTCACCCCATCCGCTTTGAGCAATATGTTCAAAGTTTGGTGAGTGTGTATGGTCAGGACATGCTTCGCTATAAGGG
>CAVCTI010000164.1:0-7111 GCA_963604755.1 Duodenibacillus sp.
CAATGATTCTCATTACATAAAGCAATGAGAATCATTATTGAAATTTCGGGCGCAAAATCAGGCTAATTTTTTAAGCCGACAAAAGGGTCGCTGCAGCAAGCCCCAAGAAGATAACGCTAGCTGTCCGATTCATCCAAAACTGAACACGAGGCGTACGTAACTTATCGGCAAGAGTCCCAGAGCAAAACGCAATAAAGGAAAACACGAGAGCCGTCGCAAGCATAAATGTAAGACCCAAGACGGTCATTTCAATCGCGGTTTGCGCGGGACCCGCCCCTTTCGTGACAAACTGCGGGAAAAAGGCCAAAAAGAAAATCTGCACCTTAGGATTGGTGACATTCATGATGACGCCACGGCGAAAGAGCTTGGCGTAACTCAAAGTTTCTGTGGCTTTTCCTTCGCTTGCAATCGGATGCGTCCAACTCATGTAGGCAAGATATGTGAGGTACAATGCCCCCACAATCCGAATACCCCAGAAAAGCGAGGGAGACGCCGCGACAATTGCCGCTACTCC
Source organism: Duodenibacillus sp. (assembly GCA_963604755.1). GTDB lineage: Bacteria > Pseudomonadota > Gammaproteobacteria > Burkholderiales > Burkholderiaceae_F > Duodenibacillus. Next base: position 515 of record CAVCTI010000164.1, read on the forward strand.
CAAGGCAGCGGCAACCGTCTGAATCCCAACACCAACAATAAGACCTAAGACCGTAAATAATCCAGCTCTCACGCCGTGAACCGCTGACTGAACCAAAACAAACATATTGTCTGGTCCTGGCGCAAAAGAAAGCAGGACGCTCGTTACAACGAACGCCCAATAGACGCTCCAACTCATCAAAATCCTTTACTTATCCGACCCAAACGCGCGCATTATCGAACAGTCGCATCCACAGTGTAAAGTCGTGCGTGTGATCGGCGTACCACGACATCTGCACGGTTCTGTGGCTGCGTTCTGGGTGCGGCATGATAATCGTTGCGCGACCGTCTGGTGTTGTCACGCTTGTCACACCCTCTGGCGAACCATTGGGGTTCAAAGGATAGATTTCCGTTGGCAGGCCATCGCCATCGACATAGCGAGCGGCAACAAGGGCTTGCGCTTTATCTTCTGCGCTCGCCCAAACGACGCGACCCTCGCCATGCGAAGTGACGATCGGCATCGAGCTTCCTGCCATTCCAGCAAAGAAAATCGAGGGAGATTCTTCGATTCGCACTTGTGTGAGACGTGCCTCAAACTGCTCGGAGCGATTGCGAACAAAGCTTGGCCAATGTTCTGCCCCTGGAATCAAGCCCTTTAGGAGACTAATCATCTGGCAGCCATTGCAAACGCCGAGCGTAAACGTGTTAGGCCTCTCAAAGTAGCGCGCAAACATCTCGGTTAACTTTGAGTTATAAAGAATCGTCTTTGCCCAACCACCACCAGCGCCTAAGACGTCACCATAGGAAAAGCCCCCTGCGGCAGCGAGCCCCGAGAAGCGATCAAGGTTCATGCGACCCGTTAAGAGATCAGTCATGTGAACGTCCCAAACGTCAAAGCCTGCGTGCATAAAGGCCGCCGCCATCTCTGTTTGTGAGTTCACGCCTTCTTCACGAAGCACAGCAACCTTCGGTTTGGCGTGCCCTGAATGGATGTAGGGCGCCGCAATACGATGGTGCATATCAAAGGTTGTCTTAACAAAGAGTCCTTTGTGTTCGTTACCCGTAACAACGGCAAATTCGCTATCGGCACACTCAGGGTTGTCGCGGTGCTTAGCCATTTCGTGGGTAACCTCGCACCAATCCTTCATAAGTTCTGTGCGTTCGACATCTAAGAGTTTCTTACCGCCAGCTAGCACAGTGAGGCGATCGACGGTATTGAGAGCCCCGATTTCAGCAAAGTACGGCGTAAGTCCCATCGAAGCGACTTGCGCCTTTAATTCATCGATAGCAAAGTCTGCAACCTGTAACACGGCACCTGCTTCTTCATTAAACAGAGCGCAAAGAGCCGCGGATTCATCGGGCGTTCCATCAATTAAAGAATCCAACTCGATACGTACACCACGATGGCTTGCAAACATCATTTCTGAGAGCGTTGCAGCCAATCCACCATCACTACGATCGTGATAGGCGTAAACCTTTTCTTCGCGAACCAAGCGACGAACGAGCGTAAAGAAGTTCTTTAACGCCTCCGTGTCTTCCATATCAGGAGCGACCGATCCAAAGTTCTGACGCACTTGCGCGAGAATCGATCCTCCCATACGGCACTTCTTTGCTCCAAAGTCAAAGCACACTAAGCGGCTTGGTGCATCTTTTAATTGCGGCGTCAAAGTAAGCCTTACGTCTTCAACGCGCGAAGCGGCCGAAACCACTAAAGAAACCGGGCTTGTGACTGACTTTTCAACATCGTTATCTTTCCACGCCGTTCTCATCGAGCACGAGTCTTTGCCGACAGGAATCGAAATGCCGAGTTTCTTCGAGTAATCGCTTGCGGCTTTTACGGCGCGATAAAGTTTGGCGTCTTCGCCAGCTGCGCCACAGGCAGACATCCAATTCGCGGATAACTTCACAAACGGCAACTGCACATCGGCGGCAACAATGTTCGTGATCGCTTCGGTGATAGCCATACGAGAAGCCGCAGCCGAATCGATAATCGCTAGAGGCGCTCTTTCACCGATTGCCATCGCCTCACCGGCAAACCCTGTGAAATTAAGATTTGTCACAGCGCAATCTGCCACGGGCACCTGCCAGGGACCGACCATCTGATCGCGGGAAACTAAGCCACCGACAGAACGGTCACCAATTGTCACCAAGAAACTCTTGTTGGCAACTGTCGGGTGCTTTAAGACTTTCGAAATCGCTTCTTTAAAGTTCGTTTCTGTGGCATCAAAGGCTGTGAGTTTTTCTTCATGCGTTTTCACATTGCGATGCATGCGAGGGGGCTTACCGAGTAAAATCTCCATTGGCATTTCAACGGCTCGCGCCTCGCCTTCTCGCCCTTCGACAATAAGCATTCCGTCTTCGCGGATTGAACCCAAAACCGCATACGGGCACCGTTCGCGTTTGCAGATTGCATCAAAGGTCGCAAGCGACTCAGGAGCAATCGCTAATGAATAGCGTTCTTGGCTTTCATTACTCCAGATTTCCAAGGGGCTCATTGAAGGCTCTTCAATAGGAACGGCAGAAAGTTTCAATGCCGCACCGTGCCCTGAGAGGTCAGCTAATTCAGGCATCGCGTTAGATAAACCACCTGCACCAATATCGTGAATCGCCAAGATCGGATTTAATGCGCCAGCTGCCCAGCAGCGGTCGATTACCTCTTGAGCTCTGCGTTGCATCTCGGGGTTACCACGCTGCACGCTATCGAAGTCAAGGTTTTCAGAATTCACGCCAGAATTCATTGAGCTTGCCGCTCCCCCGCCAAGGCCAATACGCATCCCAGGGCCACCTAAAACAATCATTAAGGTTCCTGGTTCTAAGGTGTGTTTATTGGTTTGGTCAGAACGGATATTGCCGATGCCGCCAGCGAGCATAATGGGCTTATGGTAGCCGTAGCGGGTATCACCCACACGAGCTTCAAAGGAGCGGAAGTAGCCGAGAATATTCGGGCGACCGAATTCGTTATTAAAGGACGCGGCGCCAATCGGGCCCTCGGTCATAATCGTGTGCGCTGAGGCAATGCGTTTGGGAGCGCCATAAATTGCTGTGGTTCCCCTGACACTTCTTGCCGTGGTATCGCTATCGTTTTCCCAACCCTGCGCGTGCCCGTCAATGTGAAGAGCAGAAACGGAGAATCCGCACAACCCTGCTTTGGGGCGTGCGCCACGACCCGTGGCACCTTCGTCACGAATTTCTCCGCCTGAGCCCGTTGCGGCTCCTGGGAAAGGAGAAATCGCTGTCGGGTGATTGTGTGTTTCAACCTTAAAGACTGTGAAAGCGGGCTCTAAGAATTCTGAATATGTTGACCCGAAGGGGTCGTCTTCTGTGGGTCGAGGATAAAGACGCGGAACCGTGGGACCTTCAAGAACTGCGGCATTATCCGAATACGCGACAATCGTTCCTTGGGGAGCAGCCTTGTGCGTCTCACGAATCATTTGGAAAAGGGTCTTTTCTTCATCTTTTCCGTCAATGGTGAATTTGGCGTTAAAAATCTTATGGCGGCAGTGCTCGGAATTGGCTTGCGCAAACATCATCAATTCCACATCCGTCGGATTCCTGCCCTGCGTCTTGAAAGCATTCACGAGGTAATCGATTTCATCTTCGGAAAGCGCTAAACCCATCTCAACATTGGCTTTGCTTAACTCCTCTTTTCCGCCAGAAAGAATGTCGACCGTTTGCATGGGCTTACCAGGGATTTCGGTAAAGATCTCTGTTGCCGCTGTCGCTGGGTCTAAAACCGTTTCTGTCATCCGATCGCTTAAGGCGCTAGCCAAAGCTTTCGTTTGTTCTTCTGTGAGAGTTGCCCCCTCTTTAAGAGCGACGCTGTAAAGAACCGCGCGTTCAATGCGCTTGACGATAGTAAGTCCACAGTTACGGGCAATATCGGTTGCCTTACTTGACCAGGGGCTAATCGTGCCTAAGCGAGGAGCGACAAGGATTGTCAAAGACGCTGTCACGTCTTCAGCTTTATCGCCATAGTCAAGTAGTGAGGTTAGGCGCTTTGTTTCCTCGTCGGTCAGCTCACTTTCGGCTAACACAAAGTGTTTATACCGAGCACTGATGGCTGTAATGGCAGGGGCCACGCTCTGAAGTTTTTCTAAGAGACCGTGCGCGCGGAAGGCAGAAAGCGCTGAATTGCCAGTGAATTCTTTAAGAATGTGGGTCGCTGTCATCGTAAAGATCCTTGAGTCTTACAAAATGAGAAAGGAAAAAAACAAAGCTATTTGTGACAGGCATTTTAGCGACTCTCCCTTCAAGGAAAGCGCCCCTAGCAAAGAAAAGGAACACGCGGATTTTCTTCTAAAAACACATGCCCCCGAATGAAGTACTTCCTCCTAAAATAGCGGGTTACGCAGGGTTACCCTTTATGGGGTTAGTTAAACCCGAATTCCTTTATTTGATACATAAGTACGCCATGAGCCAACAGATTCTCACAAACGAAGAACTCCGCACCTTAGAAATTCGTTACGCCAAGCAACTTCCCGAAGGCGAATTAATGCGCCGTGCGGGCACTGCCCTAGCTAACGAAATTGCGCGCGTCACCCCAGCGGGAGGCCACGTGGTTTTCGCTTGCGGCGCGGGTAATAACGGGGGCGACGGCTTTACAGCCGCTCGCTTACTCAAGGCTCAAGGCTTTAAGGTTACCTGTGCCCTTGTTGGCGCCGATAAGCCGAAGGCCGCTGATGCACTTCGTGCCTTTGAAGCGTGGGAAGCAGCAGGAGGTCTTACGATTGCCGACCCCTACAACGCCGATAAAGCCGACACTGTCGTTGACGCTCTTTTAGGCATCGGTATTGATAAGCCCCTTCGAGGTGATGTTTTGGATGCGGCTCTTTGGTTTAACGAGCGTCAAGCCACACACATTTGTGTTGATGTTCCGTCGGGAATCAATCCTGAGACAGGCCACTGGGCAGGCGGTATCAAAGGTTGCATTGCGGATATCACCGTGACGTTTTTCTCGCCTAAAGCCGGCTGCTTTATGAATGACGGGGCAGATGCAAGCGGCAAGGTCGTTAACTATGAATTGGATGTCTCGGTGCCATTAAGCCAAGTCGGGTCAATTGAAACCGATGATTTCAGGCATCTACTTGAAACCCGTGAAAAGAATACGCACAAGGGAACCTTCGGTCACGTCCTCGTTATCGGCGGGGAAAAAGGTACGGTGGGAGCCGCGTTCCTTGCTGCTCGTGCTGCTCTTACGATGGGCGCAGGACGTGTGAGTGTGGAACTGATGGCTGAAGACGCTCCCCTTTTGGATACCGAATATCCAGAAATCATGTTTGCCACAAAACCGATCGATCTCACAAAGGTCGATGCCATTGTTATCGGGTGCGGAATGGGGTTCTCAGAAAAAGCGATTGCGCGATTTAAAGAAACGATTGCCGCTGACGTACCACTCATTATTGATGCCGATGCTTTGCGCCTTTTAGCGAAAGATCAAAAGCTGCAAGACGCCGTTCTCGCTCGCAAGGCGCACACGGTTATTACGCCACACCCGGCAGAAGCCGCTGACCTCCTACATCGCGATGTGAAGAAAGTTTTAGACGACCGTATTAGTTCCACCCGTGAGTTAGCCATCCAAACGGGAGCCATCACGATTCTTAAGGGAGCCGGAACTGTTGTAGCACTCCGCAGTTCTCGCACGTGGATTAACCCCGCGAGAAACGGGCTACTTGCTACTGCGGGTTCTGGTGACGTCTTAAGCGGTATGTTAGGTGCCACCTTTGCTCAAGGCTTTGACTTGGTGACAGCAACTCTTGGCGCTCTGTGGCTACACGGCGAAAGCGTCCGTAATCGCTATGCTTGCGTAAGAGCAAGCGACATCATTTCGGGAGCTGCCGCTCTCTTGGAAGGCTTAAGGAAAAACAACGCAAAATGACTTCCATTAGAACGTCTCATAAAGAGGAGCCCTCATTCGGCTCCTTTTTTATGCGTGCCCGATAGAAAGAATCCCAATCGATAGAACAGCACCTAAGGCAACGTAGAAAAGCGATCTGGCAAAGGCTTTTCGCGTAAGGTTCTTTTTAAAGAAGTCTTCCTTCACAAGGACAAAGGCGACAAAAAGGAATGCCGCCGCAGAAATGAGCATCGCATACGGGATAAACGCTTGCGATAAACCAAAGAGTACGGCGCCAAAGATACCGCCCAAGATGGCAAAGAGCGCGACAAAAGATAGCGAAAGGACTGTTGCCTTCACACTTAAGTTAAAGCGACGCAAAATCGCAATCTGACCAATAAGCTGCGGAACCTCGTGGGCAAAAATGGCCACAGTAATCGCAATGCCTGCCGTAAGGCTAGTCATAAAAGCGGCTGCAACAAGGACGCCATCGACAAAGTTGTGGCATGAAGAACCAATAAGAATCGGTAGCGCTTTTGTCTGCTGCGTCTCGCAGATATCAGCATGAAATTCAAAGCCGCCACCTAAAAGCGCAGGAACTGGACGCAGTTTCCCAAGGGCGTGAACGTGTCCTAATGTTTTTTCAAGAAGAAAATCGAGTAAGAGAAAAAAGAGAATGGCCCCTAGAAAAACCGCAAAAGCAATCCCATAGGAATTCACAACCTCAAGGGCCTCAGGAACCAAGTGCCCGAGACTAATCGCAAGAAGCATCCCGCAAGCCAATTG
>CAVCTI010000165.1:0-2239 GCA_963604755.1 Duodenibacillus sp.
CCACAAGAATAAAGAGAACATCGATCATGAAGGATTCAACTAGCGTTTTTTTGAGTGTCAGCATGAGGCCAGCGACCCCCAAAAGGTGATCGAGGATAAGACCCATAAATAAAAAAAAGAAAGAGGAAATGAGCGCTTTTCCCTTCGCTAACCCGGCAAAGTAAGCGATAAGAAGAAAGCCCCAGAGGTAGCCAGCTGAAGGTCCAAACAAAACACCAATCCCTGATTTACCGCCTGCAAAAACGGGAACGCCTAAGGCTCCAGCAACAAGATAAACCAAGACACTCATCACTGCACCCTTAGGTCCAAGAAAGAGACCCGCATAAGCAATAAGAAGCGTTTGAAGTGTGACAGGGACAGGGCCAATCGGAAGAACCAAAAGGCTCGATAAGCCGATAACTGCAGCAAATTCGGCGATATAAGTAAGCTGCTTTATTTGAGTGATGTCTTTCGTCAAGGGATAAGTAGCTCGTGAAATTCTATGAATCGTAAATAGCAAAAACGCACCGAGGAGCAATCGATGCGTTTTCTCTATTTGGCTAAACCATCCATGCTGAGGGACACAGGTGGAAAAGCTGGCCGCTTGGAATTAAGCCATCGCTTTGATAGCGGCGGACAAGCGGCTCTTATGACGCGCAGCGGCGTTCTTATGCAAGGCACCTTTGGCGCACATCGCATCAACCAAACCCTGAGCCTTCTTAAAGGTTTCAGCGGCAGCGGCTTTGTCGCCAGCGAGGATGGCCTTGCGGACAGCCTTGATAGCGTTACGATAGCGCGAACGCTGCGCAGAAAGGTGCTGGTTGCGTGCAACGGCCTGACGGGCACGTTTGCGAGCTTGTTTAGTATTAGCCATTTAGGTATTCCTAATGAAGAATGCTTGTTGGGACAAGCACACGGTTTCAATTCATCCCGGGTGCGCCCTCGCATTCGCGAGCCATGGGCTCGGCCGGTATATGTTTACAATGTCGCCTAACGAAACGAAAGAGGGCGAATAATTTCGCCCCTAATTTCGAAAAGCGCCACATTCTAACAAAAGTGCGGCGTTGCGACAACATCAATTTTGATTTAAAACACATGTCAATCCTGCGATCTGCTGCCACAGTCTCGGCCTTTACGATGCTCTCACGCGTCACCGGGCTCATTCGCGACATGCTTATTGCGCGCTACTTTGGTGTGTCAGCAGCAACCGACGCCTTCTATGTTGCTTTTCGAATTCCGAACCTATTAAGAAGGCTTTTTGCTGAGGGCGCTTTCTCTCAAGCCTTCGTTCCGATGCTCTCGCAAGTGAAAGAACAAGAAAACGAGGCGAGGGCCCATGAATTCATCGATCACGTCTTCACGCTCTTAGCGATTTCGGTTTTCCTCGCAAGCGTCTTGGGTGTGATTTTTGCGCCAGCAATCATTTGGATTATCGCAACGGGTTTTGCCGATACGCCAACGACATTTGATTTAGCCGTTCTCTTAACGCGCTTTATGTTCCCGTACATTATCTTTATGAGCCTGGTGGCAATGGTTGCAGCGGTTCTTAATACGTGGAAGCATTTTGCAATCCCGGCGTTTACGCCTGTGCTCCTTAATGTGAGCTTTATACTTTTTATCGTTTTATTGAGTGAACGACTTAAAGAACCCGTCTGGGCATTGGCCATTGCCGTGATTGTTGGGGGCGTCTTACAACTTGGGACGCAGCTAATTCAAATGCGGCGCATGAAGCTTTTGGCGCATTTCGCGAATCCCGCGAAAGCATTCGGTGATAAAGCCGTCACCCGAATGCTTAAGCTCATGGTCCCTGCGCTTGTGGGTGTGGCTGTTGCCCCGTTATCGATTTTGATTAACACCAATATTGCTTCCCGATTAATTGAAGGGTCTGTGACGTGGTTGAGTTACGCCGATCGCTTAATGGAATTCCCGTCAGCTTTACTTGGTGTTGCGCTAGGAACCGTGTTACTTCCAAGCCTATCGCGCGCCTACGCCAAAGGAGAAACCGAGAAGTATCGAGACCTATTAGATACGGGACTACGCATCGTTCTTCTTCTCGCAATCCCCGCTGCAATTGGCTTGGGACTCCTTCCAGAGGCGCTTTCTGCGGTTCTATTTCAGGGAAAGAACTTTACGGCTCTGGATGTGGCACAAACCTCGCTTGCGATACGGGGTTACTCGATTGGGATGATTGGATTAATTGGCATCAAAATCGTTGCTCCGGCTTTTTACGCAAGAAAAGACATAAAGACGCCTGTTACTG
>CAVCTI010000166.1:0-6160 GCA_963604755.1 Duodenibacillus sp.
ACGAAAGGCAACTCTCCGAAAGAAATCGACTTTATTGAAGTCGTTGATAACGCCATCGAGGCCTTTGAGTGCAAGCTTTCGAGTAAAGAGAAAAGTAAACACTCGAAGCTTTTTTCTGAAACCTACAAAAATGCCTCGGTGAGAACCGTCTCACCGAGAGATTGCTTTGCGATTTTTTCTGAAAAATAGCCTTCGGACTTGTTAGCGTAACTCAGTGTTTCGGGAAATCTTTTTCATGATGAAATTAAGAATCGTCCCGTAAATTGGCACAAAGACCAAAAGGTTCACAATGATTTTTAGCGTAAGGTCAACGCTAGCGATCTCAAACCAGTGTGCCGCCATCCAAGCATCGGTTGTTTGATAGAAGGCAACCGAATAAAAAAGATACGTATCGACAATATTTCCAAAAAAGCCCGATGCCGCAGGTCCCAACCACCACGCAAAACGCATTAAGCGACGAAAGACAGAAATATCCAAAAGCTGGCTCACGAAGTAAGCAAAAAGAGAGGCAACCGCAATACGCAACACAAAAATGTTAAGGCTAAAAAGCGGTTCAATTCCCTGAAAAGTTCCGCGCTCAAAAAGAACCCCAACAAGGTAACTCAAGATAAAGCCGGGAATCGCGGCGCGTCTCACAATCGAGCGCGCCTTCTCGGAACCGAAAAGCCGCACGGTAAGGTCCGTTGCCACATAGATAAAGGGATAGGTAAACATCCCCCACGTTGTTTCGATACCGTGAAGCGTTAATGGAATTTGAACGGCAAAGTTACTAAGGACAATAAGCGCAAGGTGTACGAGGCAAAGTCTTGTTGTCGGAAACGATGTTCTGTCTTCGGATAACAAGGTAGTTTCTTTCATTTTTTTTCTTTCTTTCGTTTATATCGAATTGTCGGGCGCAGGATTGTACATTGTCCGAGTCAAACCCTCGAAAAAAAAGAAGAAAAAAAAATTCGGGCCAGAATCTTTTAATCGAATCCTGGCCCGAAATCGTTTTTTAGAAAAGCCTATTTTGTGTGAAGTGTCACGGCTTCAGAAGCACGAACGGCTCTCCCTTTGATGAATACCCAAATACCAGGGTTATTGAAGCGGCTGTTTGCCATAGAAGCGCCGAGATTGAAACCAGCGTCTGTTGGGGAAAACCCAAGAAGTGGAATCAAAGCTCCCGTCACTGTGACTGTGACATCCTTTCTCCTTAAGTGCTCTTCAATAAACTTTGCCGTTTCAAAAAGCGTGTAAGTGCCGTGAGTCACAACAAACTCTTTTTCTTCGCTCGCCTCGATGATTTCACAAATCGCTTGGCGATCTTCGTCTGTTACTGCACGCGAATCCTTCATGCAAATCTCGTTAAAGCTCACGCCAGTTAAATCTGCACCCACTGTATCGCGAAGGTATCCTTCAATCACCGAGTGTTTATAGGGAACTGCTGTGCAACTATCCGTGTCGTAAAACGAATCAATCGTTCCACCTAAAAGAATGAATTTCATTTCTCCGCCTTTCCCTTCTTGTTCTGATAAACGCGCCAAACAACGAAGACGAGGAAGGCGCTACCAAGATAGCCGTAGATCTGATAAATCACGTTGATGGCCTTATCAAAGGGCAAAATCGCTCCTAACACGACGCCAGCGCACCCGAGGATAAACACAAAGGGCTTAAACCAACGATTCTTTTCTGGAATCACGCGTGAGCAGAAGTTCCAATACATCGGCGCACATCCCGTGAAAATTCCCAAGAGAATAACAATCGAGAACGATGAAGCTAAGAACGGATGAAGTTGATTGGCGATATATAGATTCGGAACCATCTTCGTTCCCACATTGCCGATATCGGTTAAGAAGGCAAGCATGACAAGGATAATCGTTCCGCAAAAAGCCGCAGATCCCAAGACACCGCCCCAAACATTAATTTTCTGATTCTTGCTTCTTTGACCAAGCAAAGGCATAAATGCCGCTAAGCCTAAAAGGTTAAAGGTCATATAAAGAAAGCCCGAGACAGCCCAAGAGCTCGAAGGCTGCAAGATTTTCATCGTCTGAACTTGTTCGCTACCAGCGATGACAGCCGTGGGGTCTTTGAGTAAAAAAATCGTCACGATAGAAACCACCATGACGACGAGCAAAACTCCAAGACTACCCACAATATCGATAAGTCGGTTAAGGCCTAATAAAACGGTCACGATAACGAGCGTTCCCATAATGGCGCTACCGACAAAGGGACTCACGCCAAAACCCTGAGCGATTGTTGCGCCAGAACCCGTAAAGAAGACAATGACCTGAACAATCAAATATGTAAAGGCGATGAACTCAAAACAGCTTCCGATTTTCGGGCCGCAGTAGTAAGCAAACGCATCATGCGCATTCTCAATATTGTGCGATAAGCCAAGTTTGAGGAATTCGACAACACAGAAAACCATAATGGCGAATGCCACTGCAACAGCACCGATGCCCCATAAACCGTAAGAAGCGAAGTACTGCAAAAGTTCCTGCCCCGAAGCGAAGCCACCGCCAATAAGGTACGAGCAGATGGCACCTGCAATTTTCAAAATATCAATAAACACGAGAGTCCTCCTTACTCTGTGCGCAGTAAACGACCGAAAGCTCCATCCTTCATAAGTCGCTTCATGCGTTTAATTTTTTTACCGCTTGCGAGAATAGGGACATCTACTTATCGAAGAAAACCAATGCAGGAAAACTTCACTTCTGTTAAGTATTGCTTAACTTTGTCTCGGGATTAGCTAAGGAAAGATATTTTGAAGGTAGCCTCATTCCGAAGAACCTAATACATACTCTTCACGTCTGAAAGCCCAAAATTGACTCGCGTCTAGGGCAAACACATGCGAAGAGTTATGAAATAAAAAACCATTTCTACGAAAGTCGTTGAGATTTCCTTACACTGTCGGTTTAAGGAAAAATTAACCTATTTATTTGACTCCGAGCTTTTCATGCCAAACAAACTCCTTGAACCCGAACTGCTAAGCGTCTTTTGCACTGTCTGCGAAAGTAAGCAACTAAATCTTGCGGCAAAGACTTTGGGGATTACGACTTCCGCCGTCTCTCAATCTCTCAAGAAGCTCGAATCGCAACTTAAGACCGATCTTTTCTATCACCATCAAAGACCTCTTAAATTAACCCCGGCGGGGAAGAAACTTTTTTCTGAGGGCCAGCCCATTGTTGACGCAATCAAGGCTTTACAAACGCAATACCTTGATATCGATATGCCTCAAGTGAGTTTACGACTTGGCTTAAGTGAATCGGCTACGGCGACACTTTCTCCTTGGCTTGTAAGCGCAATTCATAAGCGCATTGCACAGCTTTCTGTAAATTCGAACTTGAATACCGTACTCACAGAAGAATTAAAAAGCGGGAGTTTAGACATTTGCATCTACTCAGAAGGCCTATTAACGCAATCTCAGTGGATGCGCTTTCCAATTTTTGAGGAGGAATTCCTCTTTGTTCGAGCCGCCTCCCTTCCCGTGCTTCGCACAATCGATGACTTGCGTGCTATTGCAACCATCTACCCTTATATCTCTTATACGAATGCAAGCCAAGACCGAGAGACAGTCGACCAATTTTTGCGTTCAGTAAATGCGAGACCTCGTTCGAGAATTCAGACGAGCTCAAGTTATTGCTTAGTCGGTCTCGTTGATCAAGCGCGAGGTTGGACGCTTCTTCCTGCAACAAACCTACTGAGTGGCGCGGCATTTGCTCACGCCGTGAAATGGGCTCCTCTACCAAAGCAATATCGTTTTCGTCGCCGTACCTGGGTTTTAGGTAGTCCAACTTTTGCAAACGAAATCCGCTGGCTTGCAAGTTTGTCGCAGACAATTTACGCAACGCACATCACCGAGCAATTGCGAAAGCTTTCTCCAGAGATTTTGAAGCACGTTTCGGTTTTGCCCCTGCAAAATCTTTAGGAGAGAGTCCTAATCGAGCCTACGAAATCCTCAGAGCTCATAAAGTCAGGTTAAACCAAACGCGAATTGCGAGAGTGTCTCTCTATAAACCTAGCCAACGCCAAGCGAGATGAATGGTGAGGAAGATCGGGATGATGAACATAAAGACGAATCTGGCACAATACGGCATTTTCACGCCCTCGCCCGCGTTGGTTTCGGCTAAGTAATGATCAAAGCCCCAACCAAACTTCGCACACAAAATAAAGTACACGTAGTAAAAGCCACCAAAAACTAGGTTATCTGATACGAGGAAATCCTCAATTTCCAAAAATGAGTTACCGCCAGCTACGGGATGCCATTCAGGAATCTCATTGAAACCAAGCACACAAGGTAATGTCGCAACCAAAGTAATAGCGCAATTGAGGATGACTGCACGGTGGCGACTGAACTTAAAGCACTCCATGCAAATAGCGGTTACGTTTTCAAAGAAGGCCACCAAGGTCGAAAACGAAATGAAACCGAGAACCAAGAAAAACAAGCCACCCCACAGATTTGCAGCCTCAATAGGCGACTGCGTGAAAATCGGGATTAACTGCACAAAAAGTAACTTGGGGCCAAGAGAAGGGTCGACCCCATAGGTGTAGCACAGTGGATAGATAATGCAGCCAGCAAAAATGCCGGCTAGCACGTTAAGCACCATAATAGGAATACTGTTACTGAGTAACGTATGGCTCGACCTCATATACGAGCCCATGACCTGAATAATGCCAATACCAATAGCCAAGGTAAAAAAGGCCTCTGTCAAGGCATCAATGAGGAGATGGGGAAAGGACTGGCGGGTGAGTGCTTCAAAATTGGGAGCTAGGAAAGCTTTAATCCCAGCGCTGAAGCCATCTAATGTTGAAGCGACAAAGGTCAAATAGATGAGCATCACAAACAGTATGATCATCATGGGCTTGAGGGTGCGCTCAACGCCCTTTCTGAGCCCTGCTGCACAGATAGCAAAGCCAGCGAGAACAACAATCAGCGTGCCCGTCATCATGATGGGAAATGAATCCATCACATTTGAGATCACTTCCTCACTCATAACCTCCGTAAGGTCTTGTCCAAAGCCATTGGTGAAAAGCATCAAACTGTAATAGAACATCATGCCTGTTACCACAGAATAAATCGACAGGACAACGTAATTGCAGAAGATGAACCAATACTTATTGCGGTGAGTCTTTGATCCCTTAGCCTCTAAGGCCTCAAGAGAAGTACCAAGCGACAAGCGTGAACGGCGGCCTACGGAAAGTTCCATGGTAAAGCACGGTAGACCAATCACCGCTAAGCACAGAATGTATAAGAGTAAAAATAAAAGACCACCATTATTAGCGACAGTGTGGGGGAATCGCCAAATGTTTCCAAGGCCTATAACGCAAGCGGCAGTTACCAAAAAAAAAGGCGCCTCGGGATGAAAATTGTTCTCTAGATGTCATGGACTAATTCCAATCTCACACAGCTATCCAAAATAAGTTGTGCCACAAAAGAAGAAGGTTTAGCGGGAAAAAGCTGCTCGGAAAAAATTGCGAAAGTTTATTCTGAGGAATTTGGAGGTAGGACAACAAAAAAATCACACAGACGTCGTGCCTTAGTTCATTTCGTCAAAAATAGCCACCTCGCGCTTTTTCTTTCCTTCGGAATACTCACGAAGCGCTAAGCGTAATAGGTCAAACCCAACGCCCGTCGTAGCACTTAAAAAGATTGCCTTCACGGCTCCCGACTCGTTATCACGAACAAGAGAGGCTTCGTGACCCGATAAATCAATCTTATTGAAAACCGTAATCACAGGGATTTCGCTTGCGCCAATTTCTTCTAGAACATCATTGACCGACTCGATCTGCTCTTCACGATTGGCGTTTGAGGCATCAACAATGTGCAAAAGAACATCGGCTTGAATCGTTTCCTCTAACGTTGATTTAAAAGCGTCGATTAATTGATGCGGCAGCCCCCGAATGAATCCAACGGTATCGCTTAAAACAATCGATTCGTTTTCCCCAATCCAGCAGCGTCTTGCCGTTGTATCCAAGGTTGCAAAGAGTTGATTGGCCGCATACACCTCTGAGCGTGTTAGCGCATTAAAAAGTGTGGATTTCCCCGCGTTCGTGTACCCGACAAGGCTCACTGTAAGAGTTGACCCTTCAGAGCGTGATTGCCTTCTCGTATCGCGTTGGCGAGCTAGTTTCTTAAGTTGGGCTTTCAATTGTTTGACGCGAGCCGCAATCAGTCGACGGT
>CAVCTI010000167.1:0-2766 GCA_963604755.1 Duodenibacillus sp.
GCTCTTAGCCAATTCTTCAAATACTTCGTAGGAGAAATTGAAGCGCTACCGATTTCCTTAAATGAAAACGACATTATTGAGGCGACTATCGCCCTTCAAAATGGCGACATTCGCCCACTTCTTAACTTGGTTTCAGACGAAAGCTCCCAAGGCATTAAAGCAACTGAGTCGCTACGGCCTACTGAGGCTATTAGAAGCTGCCTTTCTTTACGTTAACCCAACAAGGGAAATCGCATAATGAAATTCGTGCAATTCATTGATTTTTTCGTGCAAACAAAATATACTGTACGTAACAGCACGAAAGGAGAAGTTTTTTATGGCAAGTTCCACAACAAACATCAGCATCCGTATGGACTCAGCTTTGAAGGCCCAGGCCGATGCACTCTTTGGAGAATTCGGTATGAACTTGACTACGGCGTTCAATATCTTTGTCCGCCAATCACTCCGCGAGGGTCGCATCCCGTTTGACATTTCCCTAAATCAGCCTAACAAGGAAACAATCGCAGCCATGCTAGAAGCAGAAAGGATTGCAAAAGATCCGTCCGTGAAAGGTTACAACGATTTGGATGAACTCTATGCGGACCTAGATGCATGAGAAAAACAAGATACCTCGTCAAAGTCACCACGAGATTCAAAAAGGACTATAAGTTAGCCAAGAAGCGCAACTTGAAAATTGGACTATTAAAGGAAGTAATTGATACTTTAGCATTGGGACAAAAGCTTCCCGAAAAGCACAAGGACCATGCTCTGACTGGAAATTGGCTGGGGTACCGCGAGTGTCATATTCTCTCGGATTGGTTGCTGATTTATCGAATCGAGAGCGAAGTGCTAGTGCTAACCTTATCACGCACAGGAACACATAGCGACTTGTTATGAAAGTAGCTTGTTTGCTTTCCCTGTGTACATCCTCTTTCGCTAAAGAAATCTTTCAGAAGGCTCTCAGGATTCCACTTCAAAGTGGGAAAAGTCTTAATTCGAAACAAAATTTGCCAGAAATATATAATTATGTGATAAATTGCAAGAAACTGCTGCGCTGGAAAGAATCCGATTACCGAAAGCCCTTGATTCTTGAAGGCGTACGTCAAGTCGGTAAAACCTGGATTCTCAAAGAATTCGGGAGGCTTTGCTACGAGAATACAGCCTACTTTAACTTTAGAGCGAATCCAGAGCTTAAAGAATTCTTTAGAACCACAAAAGATCCGGCTCGAATACTGCCGAATCTGATGCTTGCTAGCGCCCAGAGGATTGAACCTGAAAAAACGCTCATCTTCTTCGATGAGATTGAAACTGCGCCCGATGTCATAGCTTCGTTGAAGTATTTTTGCGAAGAAGCCCCCCCGTTACCACGTCGCCTCTGCTTCCCACTTATTGCGAATCCCGCCGCAAGCCCCTGCCTCCTTTCCTGTTGGCAAAGTCAATTTCCTTGAAATGCACCCGATGACGTTTAAGGAATTTCTGCTTGCCAATGGCGACGGTAATCTTGTCACCTATCTTGATTCCGTTAACGAAATTGACGCGATTCCTGAAGCGTTCTTTAGCCCGCTAGTTGAGAAACTTAAGATGTACTTCATCACAGGAGGAATGCCAGAAGCCGTTTCCCTCTGGACAAAAGAGCGAGACATTAAAGCCAGTCAAGACGCACTCCACCGCATCATTTCGACTTGCAAGAGCGATTTCGCGGGCCGGGCGAGAAAAAGCACAGCAAAGAAAATCTTTGAAATTTGGAATTCAATCCCAAAGCAAGTGGCTCGCGAAAATAAGAAATTCCTCTTTAGTCTCGTGAAATCTGGCGCTCGCTTTCGGGAGTATTTCGAGGCGCTCGAGTGGCTCGTCGGCGCTCAACTTCTTTATAAAGCCAATCGTTGCGAAGTGCCAAAGCTTCCCTTAGTCGCTTATTCTAAGATTGATGCTTTTAAAATCTATCTTCCTGACATTGGTCTCTTGCGTTCTTTATTGGGGCTGCCCCTTACGGCATTTAGCGAAGGAAACCGCCTATTTACTGCCTTTAATGGCGCTTTGACAGAAAACTTTGTTTTCCTTTCGCTCATGGCTCAATTTGATGCACCGCCACACTATTGGAGCCAAAACAATCCTCCTTACGAAGTGAATTTTTTACTCCAACGGGAAAACGACATCATCCCTGTTGACGTGAGTCCTGAAGCGAAAAGCATCACCCCGAGCATGAAAAAATTCTCCAAGCTCTTTCCTAAAGTAAGTAGTCTTCGCGTGCGATTCTCTTTAGAAAACTTAAAGCTCGAAAGAAATGTACTCAACATCCCGCTATTTATGGCCGACGACGCCAACCGTCTCATCGGTTTAGCGCTGAAGAGTATCAAGCCTTAACGCTTAGAGCCCAAACCAAAGCGCTAGAATCCCTCCCGCAACGTTAGGTGTACTGCGGCCTTAGGCTGCAGTTGAGAGAGTGCCTCTGAACCTGATCCGATTCATATCGGCGTAGGAAAACGTGCGAAAAGCCTCCCTATTTTAAGGGGACGCTCTGCCCTTCCCACGCCACTTTTTCTAGTAGAGAAAAACGTGACGACTCAAGCCATTCCAATCCATTTAGCAAAAGAAAAATCCTTGCGGCCAGATGCCGCAGCACAACAATCCTCCACAGGTATTCTTCCTGGCTCACGGCGCATTTATGTCAAAGGATCGCGCGGCATTTCCGTTCCCATGCGGGCCATTGACCAAGAGGATTCCCAACTTCCCAATGGGAAAACGGAAGCCAATCCCCCTATCTTTGTTTACGACACGTCTGGCGAC
>CAVCTI010000168.1:0-8079 GCA_963604755.1 Duodenibacillus sp.
CTCGCTGCACACGGTGGCCACCGGATTCAAACTTTAATCTTGAATAGGCACCGTCGCCCACGATGCGGCAAATGACTTCACGGTACCCACCTAAATCACTGGCGTTTTTACTTGAAATCTCAACTTTCCAACCCTGGCGTTCGGCGTAGCGCGTGTACATGCGTAGAAGGTCACCAGCGAAAAGCGCGGATTCATCTCCACCGGTTCCAGCTCGAATTTCCAAATAAATATTTCTCTTATCGTTGGGGTCCGTGGGAAGAAGCATTAACTCCAAATCTTTTTCTAAACGGGCAAGTTTTTCTTCGCTAGAGGCGATTTCCTCTTGCGCCAAAGAGGCCATATCGGGGTCTGCCATCAGTTCTTTTGCAGTGGCGATATCGGCCTCAGCGGCTTCGTACTCTTTAACTTTCAGCGTCAGCGGCTCGATTTCAGCGCGCTCGCGCGACAAATCGCGAAAGCGATTCATATCATTTGTCGCATCGGGAGCGGCAAGCATTGCGTCAATTTCTTCGAGGCGTCGGCAAAGTCCGAGAAGCTTGCCGCGCATGCTTTCTTTCATCATAGGAGTTCTAAGGGAAAATCAAGATTTTAAGATTGCGCGAAGTATAAAGGTCTTCACAGCACCTACGTGTGCCGAGGACGGAAGAATTCCGCAACGGATTGTTTTCCGTCTTCGTCTTTTGCAGCGTCTTTAAGGTACACCGTTGGATCGTGCGCGAATTTTTTTGTGAGATTGCGTGCTAAGTGCTCTAAAACCAATTCGGGGTCAACGCCCTTTTTAAGCGACTTCTTGGCGCGAGCTAATTCTGTTTCACTAAGCGCTTTTGCCCGCTCTCGAAGCTTTAAGACAGCAGGCACAGTTTCTCGAGATTTTTTCCATTGAGAGAAGGTTTTCACGCAATCGGCAACTAACGCTTCGGCCTTTTCGAGAGCTTGCGAGCGGCTCACTTTTCCAGCGGAAACGACACTGCCTAAATCATCGATGGTGTAAACAAAGACATCATTTAATTCACGCACTTCCGGCTCTACATCTCGAGGTACGGCTAAATCGATAATGCAAAGCGGTTCGTGGTGACGCTCTTTTACGGCACGGGCGACCATCCCCAACCCTAAAATCGGTAAAGAAGATGCCGTGCACGAGACAATGACATCAAAGTGAGAAATCACTTCAGGGAGTTTTTGCAAACGAATTGCCGTTCCCCCATAACGCGAGGCTAGTGCCTGACCGCGTTCAATGGAGCGATTGGCAACCGTGATTTCTTTGGGGTGCTTGGCGCCAAAGTGCGCAGCGCACAAATCGATCATCTCTCCAGCACCGATATACAAAACTCTCCTTTGAGAGAGGTCCCCAAAAATTCGTTCGCTCAGTCTTACGGCAGCAGAAGATAGACTCACAGAATTGCGGCCAATCGCTGTGTGAGACCGCACGTGCTTAGCTGCGGTAAAGGCAATCTGTGTGAGGCGATTAAGATATAGACCCAAGGCGCCAGCTTCACGCGATTTGGCCACAGCCTTTTTCACCTGACCTGCAATCTGGGTTTCTCCCAAAACCATCGAGTCAATACCAGAGACCACACGACAGGCATGAGCGACAGCGTCATCGCCTTCAAAGCTATAGATATAGGCTTCTAATTCTCGAGCGGGGATGTTTTTCGCTTCGGCTAAATAATTTAAAAGACTATCTAGAGCCGCTTTCTCGTCTTCAACTGCCCCGTAGATTTCCATGCGGTTGCACGTGGAAACGATAAGCGCCTCTTTAAATGCGCCAGAAGTTTTGTCGCCGAGCCTTGTCAAAAGTGCCTTTAAGGAGGCCACTAAATCGCTTTCAGCAAAAGCGACACGCTCTCGCATCGCAAGAGGTGCTGTGGTGTGATTAAGGCCTAGGCAGATTAGTTTCATCTTGTTTTTTGCTACAAAAACTCTCAGGGAAATCGAAACCGATTTCTCTGTCACGCAGTATTGGTATCGGAGGATAGCGCAATTTTGAAATTTCGATTGGTAAATGTGTCTCTAAATGGGCGCTTTTGCGCCTTTTCATAGTTATTTTGGACGATTGCTTTTCATCAAATTGTCTAAGTACAATCTTTTAGGGGGCAAACATCTCCAACCTTTTTTGCGCAAAGCAAAGGAGTTTCTATGAAACTAACGAAACTGCCAGTTTTGGCCGCTCTTGCGGCAATCAGTGTGGCAGCGACAGCCGCCGTTCCTCAAGTCACGCCCAAAGCGAAGGCGGCAGCTGAAGCAATTAATAAAGATCCTGTGATGCAGAAGATTCTTGCAGAAGCGACAAGTCCCGAGGGACAGAAGTGGCGCTTTCACACACAGATGGAAATCGTGCGTATCGCATCACCCTCGAGATCGGAGATGCGGCGCCAAAAAGAAATCATGCGCCGCTTTACTGAAGAATGGGGCTTTACACCAGCGGACGTGATGACACGTTTGGACGGCTATCTACCGGGAGCTGGCATTCAAATTATCGACGGGCTTCCTGTCTACAACGCCTGTGTGCGATTCCCAGGGACGTACGCCAAGCAAAAGGGCGCGAAGTCCTATAAGGGACAGTTCCCGAAGGTCCTTCTTGAAGGACACATCGACACGGTGAATCCTCCGGTTCTTCCTCCTGAGAGTAACCCATATGAGCCTGTGAAATTGCAGTTAGTAAGCAGTCCTCTTGTGAAAACGCGCGATGAATTAGCCGCAATTGCTGAAGAGTTGCACTTTGATAAGAACGGCAAGATTATCGAAGACGCCAATTACAAGAAAGCCTACAAGCGGTATCAAGATTACGAACAAGCCCAAAAGATGGGTGGCTACAGAATGTATGTGCCAGGATACAACGACGCGATGATTAACACCGCGGCCGTTATGCACATTGCGTACTTGATGCATAAATACAAGGTCAAACCCGTTTATGACATGTGGGTTTGCGCCACCACTGGCGAAGAAGGCAAGGGGAACCTTTGTGGCATGAAGCAGCTCTATGGCTACAACCAAGACACGGGAAAGGGAAATAACGCCCTGAACTTCGTTGCGAACATTGCAGCCGATAGCACATCTCCGAAGTCTGGCACTGTCAACTACTTGGGTTCTTATCGCTTTGAAATTAAGTACACGGAACCCGCGGGTGTGAAGATTGGTGCAAAGCAGCCATCGGCATTGATGGCCATGAGCCGTGCTGTCGAAATGATTTCGAATTTAAAGACGCCCTATGATTTAGATAAGACAGCGGAAAGAACCACCTACACAGTTGGCGTCGGCAATTGCACGAAAGCCAAAGCTGGTGAACGCAGTCAATCTTGCACACTGATGGTTGATATGCGAAGCCCGACACAGGGGCCATTAAGCGCGATTCGCGCCAAGATCGAACCTATCTTTAAGAAAGCCGCGCAAGAGGAAAATGCCAAATTCAAGCTCAAGGCCAATTCTTCAAAGGCTGTGAAGATGGAACTTGTGTGGTTCGGAGACCGTCCGGCGCACCAGAGAAAAGACTACAACGATGGTGTTATGCAGGCCTACTGGCAATCTGCGAAGGTCGTCGGCATCGATGAAAGAAAAGAACTTGCAACACGAGCTGTGTCGCTTAATGACAATGTTCCCGCGGCTGTTGGCGTTCCGACTGTGAATATCAACGTCGGTACAAACGCCGGTGGTGGCGGTGGTCACACGTGGTATGAGTGGGGCATTCCTGGTAACGGCGTCGATGAAGGTAAGCGCGTCTACCGTATGCTCATGATGGGATTGATGACAGCGGGCTTTAACACCTCAGACGGTAAGGTGATTAAGCCTTTGATGGATCCGATTGGTGCACGCACCACTGAAGACATGTACAAATAAGGAGAGAACATATGAAAAAAGTTATTTTTGCTCTTGCTCTCGGCTTAGCTAGTGCTATGGCTTCAGCCGCTGTGTACGAAGTGGCAATTACAGGTCCTGGCGGTCACTCCAATGGTTCCTACGGCAACACCAATGCGGTTCACGCAGGAGCTCGTGCCATTTTGGCTTTAGAAAAGGCGCTTGCATGCGCGGATGTCGCGAATTTCCACGGTGGAGCATCCGTTAATGCCATTGCCGCTGACGCTCACTTTACTGTGGATACGGCGCGTTGCACAAAGCTCAGTGCTGCGAAAGCGAAAGCTGCCGTCGAAAAGGCGATTAAGGTAGGAGCCGATGCTGAAAACGCCTTCCGTGGTGTAAAGAGGGGAGACCTCACAAAGGGATTCCCGGCCGATATCACCTACGAAATTAAGTAGTAAAGAGCTAAGAGAAAGCGAGCGAAAAGGGCCTGCGTTTATGCGAAGGCTCTTTAAAGTTGAAAAAAGCGCCAAAGCCCGATATAGTTCGCTTTCTCAAAAATGTGGCTAGATAGCTCAGTTGGTAGAGCAGCGGACTGAAAATCCGCGTGTCGACGGTTCGATTCCGCCTCTAGCCACCATTTCTTTTTCTTTTCTCCTATCTCCCGCGGTTGTATTTTTCCTGTCAAATATTCTTTGGAAACAAAGCGTTTTTGCCATTTGTTTTGTCTTATTTGATTCTTGAATTTGGCTTAAAACCTCTATAATTGCGCTCCTTTGAGTACCCCAATGAGTACCCCAAAGATAACCTCAAAGATAACCTCAAAGATAACCAAAACGACCTCTGATGGTTAGCGTTGTCCTGGGGGCTCTTGGCGTTGTTCTCCTTTTGTTCTCAAAAAAGCAGTATGAATAAGACGACAATTGGTATTGTTTTAGCAGGTATCGCCGGCCTATCGTGGGGCTCGATGGCGGTTGCTGCGCAGTATCTTTTTGAGCACTATTCTTTTTTGCCTGTCGACCTAATCTGCGGAAGACTTTTTGGCGCAGGGCTCATTATTCTCATCTTTGAATTGTTGCGCGGGCATAACATCTTTAACGTCGGTGCGACGCGCAATTGGATCGATCTTGCGATTTACGGCATTGCGCTACTTTCAACGCAATACACATTTTTCGAAGCCATCAAGCACACGAACGCAGGAACGGCAGCAGTCGTTGTCGCTGTTGGTCCAGCGTTGATTCTTTTTTATATGTATGTTTTTGAACACTATGCGATGAGCGTGAGCGAGGTCGCGAGTGTTGTCTTATGCTTTTTCGGCGTGGTGCTACTTGGCACAAAAGGCGAATTTGAAACACTCGACTTTTCCCTTGTGGGACTAGCCTGGGCGCTTGCATCGGCTGGCTCTGGCGTGTTTGCGACGCTTTACTGTAGACACCTTGTGACGAAAGTCGGTGTACTTAAATCGGTGGGTTGGGGTAGCGTTATTTCAGGCGCGGCAACCTGTTTAATTTATGCACCCTGGAGTGCGGTTGTTATCTGGGAGCCGCTTTCGATTGCGTGCTATCTTTACGTTGTCGTTGTGGGTACGGTTGTTGCCTTCTGCTGCTTTCTTGGCAGCATGCGCTATGTCACAGCCAACGTCGCTAGTCTCTTGGGTTGCTTGGAACCACTTTCGGGACTTTTCCTATCCGTTGCAATTCTTGGCGTCACCTATGGTTTAGCCGAAAGCATTGGCGCGGCGATGATTCTTAGTGCTGTCGCTTGGCTTTCGATTGCCAAAAGAAAATAGGTGCTTTTTTTCACGTGTTTAAACAGTTACTCATCCCACAATGAATGGATGAGCAATAACTTCCGTGAGCCCAAGTGTCTTAATGTTTTAAGCGGGAAAGAGCGTGTACATAAAATGATTTTAAGTTAAAACCATTTTACGTTAAAACGATTTTATGTTAACGCAACAGCAACACTTTCCTTATAAAGACGCCTCCGAATCGGGAGGCGTAAAAAAGAGATGTAATTATTTTTTGTCGCGGTAATCGTAAATTCTTTTTACAGGACAATCTGGATCTCCGAGGGGTTTGCCCTTCGATAAACAGCTTGCCATAAGTAGATTACAAAGAGCGATCTCGTCTTCCTCAAAAGATTCAGTCTCAAAGGGCTTTCCAAAAGTCTTAAGGTATGCTCTGCTTAAAACCCTGAATGCTTTTTTATCGTCCTCTCCCAAATACCAATCCTTCTCGTCTTCTTCTACCTCTTCGAAAGTCCTGTCATCGTAATTGCCATCCGTGATGTCTTCCCAATCAGGATGCGTTAATGGGTTGACGCTTTGGCAGAGCACTTGATAAAAGAGATTGATAACGGCTTCAGGTTCTGGCTCAAACGAGCGGTAGACGTGAAGCTCGTTATTCTTCTTGTGGCAAGCGCAAAAAATTTGATAGTCGTTTTCGCTCCAGCGTTCGCAGCGAATAAATTCACCCTCGATGCCGTCCTTTTTAAGGTCAACGTGTATCGACTCATCTTCTTTTTTCTTGAGCTGGAGAATCTCTTTTTTTATTTCAACTTCGAATGCCTCTTTAGGCATCGGAATGCACGTTTCAATTTCGATTGTGCGGCCCTTACCATTGACGTGTACAGACTTCTCGTAGCACGCGATAGGTTGTTTCTTTCTTGCCATAAATCCCCCTTTTTTGATGTTTTTGGCAGGAAGAAGAAAGTCTTCTTCTAACAGAGAAATTATACTATTTACACTTTGATTTTTATAGGAAAATAGTATCTTTGGTCGGAGCAATTCCCTTTGAATTTCAAGCCTTTACAACGAGCCGAAAATAGAGGATTAGGCAGATTTTAAAATCGCTAAAGAAAGGTTTTTTTAAACTCAAGAAAAGTGCCTTTCTTCTCGTTTTTTTGAACGAGAGTCACAGAATTGGTTGGGGAATTTTTTTGTATAATTAACGCATAAAAGTTCCCCAACTCAGGTTGTATTATGGAAAAGGACGTTCAAACATTGCTTGCCAAGAAGGCAGAACTCAAGGCACGCTTGACGCAAATTCCTTATGAAGGGACTCCGAGTATTAAGGAAACTAAAGGTACACGATACCTCTATATGCGCTTGCGTGTAGGTTCTCGGCTGACATCGACGTATGTCGGTCCGTATAGCAAAGAACTATTTGAGTACGTGCAAGAATCATCGCGCAAGGTTCGAGCGATAAAAAAAGAGTTGCGCCAGATTGACCGTGAACTCTCAGGGCTTGGCTATGCTTCTGAGGGGCTCACGCTAGAGATGATGCGTAATCTTGACTTCGCCCGAAGGCACATCAAGGTCAGCATCTTCAACCAAGCCGTTTTGGAAGGTATAGCTACGACTTTTCCACAAACAGAAAGTATTTTGGATAACGGCATCGTCAGGGGCGTACGTGCGGAAGATGTGCAGAAAATATTGAATCTCAAACATGCTTGGGAATTTATTTTGGATGATGGAGTGATTCAGGCTAAGACTGACTTATCGATTCTCTCTCACATTGCTCGACTGATTAACGAAGGCTTCTTTTCACTTCCTGGGGCTATCCGAAGCGTTCCAGTTCAAGTTGGCGGAACTCGTTACGTTCCACCACTACCTATCGAGAGCCTAGTGAAAGAAAAAATTGATGCGATTGTCGGAAGCAAATCTAGCGTTGTTCTTAAGGCTATACGACTTGCGCTTTATGTGATGAAGTCTCAAGTCTTCATTGACGGCAATAAGCGTAGTGCCATTCTTCTAGCCAATCACTTTCTTATAAGTCATTGCGCTGGCTTTATGGTTGTCCCTGAGGGCGGTGTCGAGGAATTTAAGAGGCTACTTATTGAATATTACGAAGGAGCGTCAGAAAAAGAGCTCATCGCATTTTTCAAATCAAAGGCCCTGAAAGCACTGCCAACAATTTAGGGAAAAACGAGGAATTTCTTCGATCTCTTCCGTGTTAGGATAATTAAAGAAAAATTAGGCTATATCCACTTTTGTAAGGAGTCACGCTATGACTTGCACAGTCTTACGCCATGCGCACGTTGTCGATCCTGTGAACGGTAAAAACGGTATTTTCGATGTGGTTCTAGAAGAAGGGAAGATTGCTGAAGTTACCGAGAACGCCCAATGCAAAGCTCAAAAGGAATACGACTTCACAGGCTGCGTTCTTCAACCAGGAATCATTGATAGCCATGTGCATTTAGGCGGCATGTGGGGTTCACACTTCGGGCACAGGATGCTTGCGCGAAGCGGTGTGACAACGTGCCTTGATATGGCAGGTCCCTTAGACG
>CAVCTI010000169.1:0-2336 GCA_963604755.1 Duodenibacillus sp.
GATTTAGAGGTTTTAGAGCGCATCTACCGCACCAACGTTTTTGCGATGGCAAGTACCTTTCACGGCTTTATTGCTCCGATGAAAGCGCGTGGCTATGGGCACTTCGTCGGTATTGGATCTGTTGCTGGCATTCGAGGGCTCCCTGGTAGCGAAGCGTATTGCTCGAGTAAAGCCGCTGTTATTTCCTACCTCGAAAGCCTACGTAACGATTTACGTCCCTACGGGATTCGCGTCACAACGCTTTGCCCTGGGTTTGTGAAGACACCTTTAACAGCAAAAAACCCCTATAAGATGCCCTTTTTGCTTGAGCCCGATGAGTTTGCTCATATTGCGGTGAAAGCCATTGACGCCAAGCTCTCTTATAAGACCATTCCTTGGCAAATGGGCGTTTTAGCTAAATTAATGCGGATTCTCCCGAATGGCGTATTTGATGCGTGCGTTGCGCACCGCAAACAAAAGCCGCGCGACAAAGAATTGCATCCGAACTAAAGCGGTTCGTTTCCGATAGTCCACCTTACCAAAATGAAATCGAGCAGAAGTGTTATGCCTCTGCTCGATTGCGCTTTTACTTTACTTGAGTACTACTCGTTTTAGAACCGATTAGAACGTATCGAAGTACTCTTGCAACTTCTTCACATCGTGAGTCTTTGTCAAACCCAACATCAAGAGGATGCGAGCCTTCTGCGGATTTAATGTGCCAGAAGAAAGGAATCCGTACTTGGCATCATCGACTTCAGCGTCCTTGGTTGTGGCCCCTGTCGGAACGCGAGAGCTACGGACAACGGCGATGCCGTTCTTCGCGGCTTTTTCAAGCACTGGGAAGACGTTCTTATGGATGTTGCCGTTACCAACGCCAGCGTTGACGATTCCATCGTACTTCGCTTTCACTAAAGCTTCAGCCTGAACGGCTTCCACGCCGCCGTGCGTATAAATGATGCCAACCTTCGGAAGCTTCGTGAGTTTTGTCACATCAAACGGAGTCTCATAGGTATGCTTACGAAGCGATTTGCTTTCGTAGGTAACCTTATTGTTGAAGATTGTGCCAATCTTGCCGTAGTTACCAGCGATAAAGGTCTCTGGCTGGACGGTGTTACTCTTTAAGATATCGCGCGCGCCAATGACGATATTATTCATCGCAACGACAACACCCTGCTCGGCTGTCTTCTTTTCGGTGGCGGTTAAAACGGCGTTGTAAAGATTACGCGGTCCGTCTGCGCCAAGACCCGTGGAAGGAAGCATGGCACCAACGAGCACCACGGGCTTCTTGCAGCGAAGTGTCAAATTCAAGAAGTACGCTGTTTCTTCCATCGTGTCGGTGCCGTGAGTGATCACGAAGCCGTCGTACTTGCTGCAATCTTCATTGATGACCTTATTGAGCTTAAGCCAGACGTCGTCAGTCATATCCTGAGAACCAATCTGAACGACCTGCTTGGGGTTAATTTCAGCAATGTCTGCAAGCTGCGGAACGGCAGCAACGAGGTGGTTAACGGAAACCTTACCGGCTTGATAGGAAGAACCCGTTGCCGAGTTACCAGAGCCTGCGATTGTGCCCCCAGTGGCTAACACTTCAATCTTCGGCAATGTGGCTGCTGCAACCGCTGTGCAAGCGCCAAGAATTGCAAGAGCTGTTAATGTCTTTTTAAACATTGTTTGCTTCTCCATATTTGGGTTTACTGCAAACCCTTTTAATTTAAATCCCTTCCTTAGTCTTCACCAAGAAAATTTTTCGAGATATCTCACCAACAGGTTGATTTTCCTAGGAAAGCCTATTAGAAAGGTAGCTATTTTTTTCCTTACCCCATAAGATAAAAGGATTAGCTTTTTTAATTATCATCAAAAAAACTAAGATGTGCAATTAAAAGATGTAACTGGTCGTTTCTTTCGAAAAACGGGTCAAAATTAGTCTTCCTGAGCGGCCTTAAATCCCCCTTTGGAATGCAGAAAATGGCGAGAGAAAAGAAGCTTTAGTTTTCTTCTTTTACGAGCGCTTTATAGATAGCCTCACGCTTAGCACCTGAAGCTTTTGCGGCAATCGCCGCGGCCCGACTTGCGGGCAGTTCAGAAGCAATAAGTCTTGCCCAGCGAAGTGTTTCTTCGTCGACCGTGTCGCTTTCTGTCTTCTTACTTTCACACTCATCAATAAGAACGACGTATTCACCCTTGGGTTCGTGGGCCTTCGCCCAAGCGATGAGATCTTGCGAACTCATTTCGGTGAATTCTTCAAAGCGCTTTGTCACTTCACGAGCAATGACAACGCGCCGGTTTTCTTCAAGGCTTTCCGCTAAAAGAGCGGCCAAGTCTCGGATTCTGTGCGGCGCCTCATAAAGGACAAAAGC
>CAVCTI010000170.1:0-2351 GCA_963604755.1 Duodenibacillus sp.
CTGCCTCGTTATGGATACTGTGGGGCTGAGGTGGCTTGACAACGGGCGATATAAGGACTCTCGATGAAGTCATCTCGCGGATGAAAGAGTGGTTTAAGGGCTACTCCTTTAATCCTGATGTTGAGGAAACCGTTTTTAATCCTTCGATGTGTTTGCACTACTTAAGTTCAATCGCAGATTTCGGAAAAGAGCCCGAGAGCATGCTAGATCCGTCTGTAGCCAATAGCTTAGATAAGATCAAAGCGCTCCTTTCTCTTGGTGAAAAAGACACTGTAAGAGAAATCGTCGAAAAGGCGATTAAGCACGAACCCATTTACTTTAGAGGAAACTTAAAGCCCCTTAAACTGACCCGAGAGTCGCCAATAGAAAAAGAAGAACTCCTTTCCGCTCTTGTTTATATGGGATATCTCACATTTGCGACTGGAAACCCCGAGCAACTCATTGTCCCCAATCGCGCGATTGCCTCTCAATTCTTCGAATACTATTTCAAAAATATCCTGAAGACTCAAAACTATACGTTTGACAATAATGAGTTTGAATCTGTCGACAAGGCGCTATGCGAGGGAAACCATGAGCCGTGGTTAAGGCTCGTAGCCAAGTTCAGCAACCTCCAATAAACCAAGTAAGCCGTTTTCAAACCTAATGAAAACGGCTTACTTCTCTAAGCGCAAAAAAGAAAGAATTAATACGGGCAAACCGCTAAAATCCTTTACCTATAAGTAGATTTTGGACTTTAAAGATTATTTTTCGGTTTCTCGCTGACACCTATGACAGAGAAGAGCACACAGAATTTAGAGAATGGCATTAGCCGCCGGGCTGAACTCGATCTCTTAAAAACGCTTCCCGAGCTTTTAACGCACCACTTAGAAAAGCGCCCTGACATTGCGCTTTATAAGTACTACGACAATATGTTAAAGGACTGGGTGGTCCTCACGGCGCACGAGGTCGCCCAGAAAGTCACTCAGTGGCGCCACGCCTTTGCGAAGATGGGGCTTAAGCGTGGCGACCGAGTCGCGATGCTTCTCCCAAATTGCATTGATGCGATTTTTTTCGATCAAGCCGCTCTATCAAATGCCCTTGTTCCGGTTCCCTTACATGCAGTCGACACCCCAGGGTCTTCTTCTTATATCTTGAAAGACTCGGGAGCGAAGGTGCTCTTTACCAATCGCCTCTTAAAGTGGAAAGGCATTCGAGAAATCGGCGACTTACCTGACCTACAAACTGTGGTTATCACCGATGAAGCCACAGAACCGCGCCGCGATGGAAACGTTGAAGTCACCAACGTCGATGCGTGGATTAATGCAGGAAGTGGTACAGAACTTCCCGCAGGTCCCGAACCCGAAGACCTCGCAGCGATTGTTTACACATCAGGGACCACAGGTAACCCCAAAGGCGTAATGCTGACGCATCGCGCGATTCTCGCTAATGTCACTGGTGTCTTGTCGATTATTTGGACTGAACCCGATGATGTGTGGCTTTCTTTCTTGCCGCTTTCGCACACTTTCGAGCGTACGACAACCTATTACACCGCTTTAGGGATGGGTAACTTAGTTGCCTTTAACCGCAGTATCGGATTCTTACAAGACGATATGCGGCTTATTCGGCCCACGGTCATGATGAGCGTACCTCGCATCTATGAAAAGATTTACGCCAAAGTGCAGGACCGGCTAACGCTAAAGAGTGGCGCCGTGCGCTTTTTAATGCGCTGGGCAATCTCGGTGGGCTATCGTAAGTTCTGCCGAGCCAATGGCCTACCCTCACCCTTTACGCCAAGTGAAATCTTCGATTGCGCGGTCGCTGGGTTCTTAGATCACTTTGTCGCGCAAACAGTAAGAAACATTTTCGGGGGCCGCCCACGCATCTTTATCGCAGGGGGCGCAGCATTGAGTCCCGCGGTTGCGCGCTTCTTCCTGGGTCTTGGTGTTCAGATTCACCAGGGCTACGGGATGACAGAAACGAGCCCCATTATCTCGGTTAACCCCATCGGGAAAAACCACCCGAGAACAGTCGGTGTGGCGCTAAAAAACATGCGCGTTCGCTTAGGAGAAAACGATGAACTCCAAGTGATGGGCCCGTGCGTGATGAAAGGCTACTGGAACCGCCCGAAAGAAACCGCTGCGATGTTTACCGATGACGGCTGGCTAAAAACTGGAGACCAAGCTGACATCTATGAAGATGGTGACATTCAATTAAAGGGACGCATTAAAGAAATCATCGTCACGAGCACGGGTGAGAAGGTGCCGCCAGCTGATCTTGAAAATGCCATCGAAGCCGATTCACTCTTTTCTCAATCGATGGTCGTTGGGGATAACCGCCCGTATGTTTCTGCGTTGGTGGTCGTGAACCCCGAG
>CAVCTI010000171.1:0-3963 GCA_963604755.1 Duodenibacillus sp.
GTCTTAGATCTCAATCACAGGGTGGTGTTTTTCTCTCGACCAAAATTTTTCGGAAAGACGCTTTTCTTAGACACCATCAAAGAGTTTTTTCAAATCGATCCTGAGAACCCAGGTTCTTCAAAGAAAAATGCTGAACTCTTTTCTGGTCTCAAGATTTTCGAAGAAAAGGATTTCTGCGAAGCTCATATGGGGCAGTACCCTATGATTTCCTTTTCGCTTAAATCTGTCTGAGGGAAAACATTTAAAGAGGCGACCTTAGCTTTGGCAAAACTTATGGCACGTGTTGCGGGCCGTTATCGATTTCTCATAGAGAGTCAAAAACTTATAAAAGAAGAGAGGGAGGAAGTCAGGCGCCTTTCTTCAGAAGCCTACTTGCAAGATAAAAAGAACTATCCTGATTTGAGCTCTTCTCTTCTTAATCTTGCCTGCAATCTTTACCGCCATTGCGAAAGACAAATTGTCATCCTTGTCGATGATGCCGATGCGCCACTTGCATCTGCGGCTGCTAATGGCTACTACGAGAAGATGCGTTCTCTTCTTGTTTATTTTTTAGATGTTGCTCTTTTTCCGAGTCTGAACCATGAGAGATACTTAAAGGCAGGCCTCTTTACAGGATTATTACCTCTTTTTGGGGAGGATAGGATTTCCATTTGTCGACTCAAAAGCATGCGACGAGAAACGGTCTTAACGGAATTTCTACAATTTCGTGATGCGTTTGGCTTTATCGAGGCTGAGGCGAAAGCGCTCCTTCAAAACTGTGGGCTCGAATCTCGATTTCATGAGGTAAAGCGTTGGTATGGTGGATGCCAAATAGCAGGTTGCGAAATATTTTCCCCCAATAGCCTCATAGAGTTTTGCAAGATTTACCTTGATGATGGTTCGAGAAAAACTCTAAAGAATCACATTCGCTATTAGTGCCCAAAGCGATGAAAGTGTCTTACCGCCGTCCAAAGTAACACGAGAAGGACGGCAAGTACCCAAAGAGCTGCGACAAATGTTGCCATTAGCGGCATTGCAAGAAGTATTGGGAAAAGTAACGCTGCCCAAAAAGCACATTTCAGAGCACTTGAATAGCGATTTGGAGAAAAGACGCCAAAGCCAGTTCCCGCTTTAACGCGTGATAAATAGGCATCACTTAATGTAGCAAGTAACGCCGCAAGAAAAACGGGACTCTCAGTAAGAATTAGAAATCTTTCCTTTAAAAGAGCGAGAGAGAAAGCGAAGTTTTCTCTGAAACCAACAGGAGTTTTCTCGCCAAAGATCGATTGAAGGATGGCGATGTAACTCTCGTCTCCTAACCCACCCTTTAGTAGGCTCCAATCAAAAAGGGGAGTGCTCGTGAAAACTTCAGTACTCAAAGATTGAAACGCATCAATATAGTTTTCTGCGCTAAAGAAGAGGGCATTACCGCTTAAGGCAACGAAAAGGATAACGACGTAAATAAGGATGTTTTTTATCATGGTGTTCCTCTCCTTACTCTTGATCCGTGTCCTCTTGAGCGACCAAAATCGGAACTCTCCCTTTGTAAATCCGGCCACCAGCTAAAGAGGCAAAGTATTCGGTGTTGGGTAGTGCACCAAGCCACTCGGGGCTTAAGAGTTCTTCTCGAGTCGCGGTTTCTCTCCGTGTGAAATTGGCAGCAAAGCGACCTGCGGCATCCGATACACTTGAACTCGATAGTGAAGAGAGCGTTTCTGGAATGAGAGTCTTCCCAAAAGTCTCTGTCACAAACTTTGCTGTTTCTAAGTCTTTCGTTCTTAAGGCAATTAAGTTATTAAAGTTACCAAGCGCCATACGGGCCGCCGCTGTGCTTTTAAGCCTTGCGGCTAAGTCACTAATCGTTTGCATCGCGCACGTTGTGCGAATACCAGATTCCGCTCCCTTATTTAAAAGTTCGATTAAAGCGTCACTCATGGCGTTTGATGCCTCATCGACAAATAAACTTGCGGCTACAGGCGCGAGTCTTTTGTTGTAACGGTCTGAAGCAATGCTAGCTAAGTCGGCCAAAAAGAGCGTTGCAATGGCAGAGGCTGTAAAGCGATCTGCGAGAGCGTCCGTTGCAATGTAGAGAACTTCCTTTCTCTCTATGAGAGTCTTTAGGTCAAGGATTGGGTTAAAGGGGTTTTCTTTCGTGGGAGATAGCGACTCAAATAAATTTCCTGAAGTAAGGCTTGCTAAGAGCGGCATGAGGCTTGCGATTAACTTCGCTTCATGCTCGGCGTTTCCCTTTAATAGAGCCAATCCTTCACGCAAGGCTTGCGCCTTTTCATTTTCTTCAACTGGTATTTTTTGAAGTAAATAGGAGATGGCACGCGCGAGATTCTCGCGCTCGGATTTCAAGCTAAATTCGAGCATCGCGTTTTCCACGTGATAGGGCGTAAAAATCGATTCGGCAAGTTTTTTCACAGTTGACTCTGGCCCCTCGTGAATAAAGCGAGCAATTCCTTCAATTGTGGGTGTTTCTCCATTTTCAACCATTAAGAAGGCAGCGACGTAAACGGCTTTCCAAGCAAAGGCGGCAAAGGGTCCTGTTTCATTGAGGCACGCCGTAATGCGACTAGCGATTTCTGAAACCCGTGTGAAATTCGCGAGTGGGTTTATCCTTGCCGCTAACTTCATATTTGGGTGAAAGACATAGGCTGCTTTTCTTTCTGCTGCAGCCGTTGCCCTATCAATTGCTGCCAGAGTTCTCGGGCTATTTTTTGGGTCAATCACAACGACGGCATCGCCTTTAAGAATCGCTTGCGTAATAAGGAGAACGAGTAACACGCCTTTGCCCGATTGCGTTGTTCCAACAATGAGTGTTCCGCCTTCAAGCGACTTTTCTGTCACAGTAATTGGCGCTTCGCACTGAGCCATGCCGTGGATCCATCCGCGACCAATAGCTGTTTCCTCTTTTGTTTTGTAGCCTAGGAGAAAATCAGAAAGTGTTTTATTCGGGAGCTTCTCTTCAATTTCAACTTTTGTGGCTTCATAGGCCGCTCGTGCTTCAGTTGGCCCCCAGGGAAAGCCAACGCCAAGGTAGACTGTGTTTTGGGGTAGATGCCTCTTGGCGTCTTTCAATCCATCTATGTCAGTAAAACTTATCGCGCGACCCCGCAGTCTTGCGCGATTTCTTACTTCTCTTGTAACTTCAATAAACCGCGCTAAACCAATCGTAAGACAAATAGCGCTAAAGATTAGGTATGCCAAAAAAAGCCCTGAGTCACTCTCATTACTTCCAACGCACTCAATGGCTGAGGCTATGAATGCGGCAAACCAAAGAAACGCTACACACGTTTTTAATTTCAAGTGTGCATTGAAAAAGGCAGAAAGAACACTTGTCGTCATAGTCGGTGGTTAATCGATTCTTCAAGCTTTACTGCAAATTCATGTTTCAGTCTTAAAAGTCGTCTCTCTTCAATGGGCTCATGAGACGGTGAGGCGGCTTCGATTTGAGCAATTGACATTGCTAGCTTTTCTTCTGACCTTAAAAAGCGCTGAATCGAGCGCGAGACAAAAGAGAGCTCGCCACGTAAGCGATTCAATATCACGAGTCCTTCCTCAAGGTGGGTCGCTTCTCTTTCTTCTTTATTTTCGGGATTTTTCAGTGTTTTCGTAAAACGTCGTGTCACGATTGCTTTATTAAAGTCGGCGTCTTTAAAGTCGCCCCAGAGAAAAATCGTGTGAGCCCGAATAAGGCTATTTAAGACTTCCGCGCTAAATAGATTCACTCGAATAAAGTGCTCAAGCGGAATAAATAACCCTAAGGGGCACGAGACTGGAGCGTCTTCGATATTGTGAAAATTTGCGGTGTTGTCGATAAGATAAAGGTGTTTTTCCACCGGGTTCATCCGCGCTCGCGTAAGCGACCTCGTGATAAAGAGAATCAAGGCTTGAAGAGTAACCGCATTTAATTTTGTTGAAAGAGAAAACCGAAAGTTATGCGTCGTAAATAGATGAGGACGGGGCTCAGACTTATTC
>CAVCTI010000172.1:0-5435 GCA_963604755.1 Duodenibacillus sp.
AAACTAACCATTCGCAAACAAAGCAAAGAGTAAAAGAAGAATCAGTACGATCGGCTTACGTAGCAATGACTCGTGCCTCCGAACGTCTTGTTCTCCCTCTTTCCTTTGGAATCACACCAACAGGCAAATACCGCTCCTACGATAAGAACCCCTATCTTTGTGCCTTTAATTCGAAATACGAGAGTCGCGATGCGATGCAAAAGTTATTGGAAGTTTTCGAATCAAGGACTCGTAGTATCGACGAGCTTGCTAAACCTTTTTTCACAGTGAAGACAAAAACTTTGGATGAAACGGAAGTGCTCCCCACTTTAGAAGCCTCTGAGCAACGCCTTGAGCAATCTTGGGTTAGGTCAAGTTTTACAACGCTATCGAAAGCCCTCGTTTCTTCCCACCAAGTAGGCGCCTCTCCTTACCTTGCCTTCCCAGCAGGAACAAGCGCAGGAACATTCCTACATAAGATAATGGAGTTAGCTGTCAAAAAAGCCAAAACCCTTCCCCAAAGCCTTCTAAAAGGCGATGAGTGGATCGAGAAACTCGCCGACCAGCTTTTCGATCGCAATCTCAAAGGAACGATTCCCGATTTACCTGAGGCCAAACCCGATCCCGCAGTAGGAATTAACGCAACAACCTCTGCTGAAGGCTATTGCCGCCTTTGGATGAGGCGTCTTTTTGCGCGACTCCTCAATACGAAACTGACAGGCAAAGAGACGCTTCAAGACGTGTTACTTTCAAGAAAGATTGCACCAGAAATTGATTTTCTTGCCAGTGTTTCTAACACGAACTTTTCTTTAGAGGAACTTGAAAAAGCTTTCCAAGGATTGGGGGATTTCCGATTTACTCTGAATCGAGAGGAAGGATCGGAAGGCTATGCGCTAAAAAACTTCAAGCAAAGCCTTAAAGGCTTCTTAACCGGACAAATCGACCTTGTCTTTGAAGATGGCGAGGGGCTATTTTGGGTTGTTGACTGGAAAAGTAACAAGATTGAAGATCCTGAAGGAGCACATTCCCGCGATTATGCGGGAAACTACACGCAAGAAGCGATGGAAACACTGATGCAAGGAGCAAACTACAAACTGCAAGCTCTTTGCTACCTCGTGGCATTAAAGCGCTACCTCAAGACGCGTTTTAAATCCGATGAAGACGCTTTCTCTCATATGGGTGGCGCAGTCTACGTCTTTTTGCGTGGCTTGGGAGACCCGAAAGAAAATGACAATACGGGGCTATATCGCATGCCGATGAATTTAGAACTTCGCCAAGCGATTAACCGGCTTGACGCACTTTTTTCGAGCTCAAAGGAGTAAAGCGATGGAACATAATGAAGAAAAAACTCCTGCGGCTTCTGTGAGTGCCTTAAGCGATTACTTTCTCTCAAGCATCGGTTTAGAAAAAGAAGGCGCTATTCATGAGACGCTTAAGAGAGTTCTTACCGAGCTTGAAGTAAGCCTGTCTGAAGGGGGGCTTTGCGCTCAGACTTCAAGCGAGAATGCTCAACTCCTTATAAAAGCGCATCTTGCAACAGACTTTAATACAGCCAAAGTAAACGAGACCATCCCAACACCTCTTATTTTCGCCGACAACGAAAACCTTTACTTAAACCGAGACTTTGCCATTGAACGAGAACTCGCTAATCGCATTTGCGATTTTGTTTCTCGGAATATAGAAGATCAAAGCGCGACGGCTTGCTCTCATGATGCCGTGTTTCATCTCGTTAAAGGAAAAAGTTTCTCCGTGATTTACGGAGGACCAGGAACGGGAAAAACCTCGTCTCTTGCACGCATTCTCGATAATTTATTAAGAGAAAATCCCAACTTAAAAATCTACTTAGGTGCCCCCACGGGAAAAGCTTCTGCTCGCATGCACGAAGCGCTCGAAGAGGCCTCGAAAAACTATCCTTATTTACGAGAAAAACTCAAAAAGAGCGGCACATTAAACCTTGCGTCGCGAACCATTCACAAGTGGCTTTATAGCCCACAGGACACTGGCGAAAGACCGAGCGAAGAAAACCCACTGGACTGTGACCTCTTTGTTTTGGACGAAGCTTCGATGCTTGACGCAAGACTGGC
Source organism: Duodenibacillus sp. (assembly GCA_963604755.1). Taxonomy (GTDB): domain Bacteria; phylum Pseudomonadota; class Gammaproteobacteria; order Burkholderiales; family Burkholderiaceae_F; genus Duodenibacillus. The sequence goes on from CAVCTI010000172.1 coordinate 2,064, forward strand.
CGCACAACTCTTACGAGTTTTGGACTGTCAACGTACAAAGATTCTCTTTTTAGGTGACGCCTATCAATTGCGTTCTGTAGGACCTGGATCACTTTTTGCTGACCTTTGCGCGCTTGGTCGAGAAAAAGGATTTGCCATCGAGCTTAAAAAGAGCTTTCGCTTTGATCCTAAGAGTGCGGTGGGAAAGATGGCTTACGCCATCAATAAGCGGGCTCGTGAGAAATGCTTTGATGCGCCAGCTTCAGAAAGCGAACCCGCTATTTGCGCACCTAATGCTACGCGCTACCCTGTAAGTCTTAATCTATACAAAGACTCAGATGAAAAAGAAGCGATCGACACATTACTTAATCGACTTGGACTCAGTGACTCAAGCGATATTTGTCTACACGATTTAGAAAGCGATTCTCGTTACAGTCAAGAGCTGCCTCTTACTGTTCGCAACTGGATCGATGCGCATATGAATCGCTATGCCGATACGATTAAAACGGGTGATGAAACTTCTTTTTTTTCTGAAGCCCAACGCTTTCGTGTGCTTTGTGCAACGCGCTCAGGCAATTTAAGTGTTGCCTCTGTCAATGCCTATGCGAGCAACTCTTTAAAACGAGCTCTTTCCGAGCGCGGCTTTGAAAACCCCGCACGCACAGGAGAAATGATTATCGTCACAAAAAATGATGACGCCACCGATCTTTACAACGGCGACATGGGAATTATTCTTCCTACAACCGAAGATGGCATCACTCACGTTCTCTTTAGTAGTGCCTCAGGCGCCTTACGTCACGTCTCTTTATGTTTGCTCCCCGAATACGAAAGCGCCTTCGCTATCACCATCCATAAGTCTCAGGGTTCGGAATACGAAGATGTGGCGCTTTTGTTGCCTTACTCTGGCGCGGAAACACTGCTATCCAATGAACTTCTTTATACGGCCATTACGCGCGTCAAAGATCGAAAAGATGCCGAAAATCGAATCGTGCAATACGGCAAGCTCTCCATCTTCACGAGTCTCAGCAGTTTAGAAAGAGCACTCGAAAGCTTTAGCGTACGGAAAACAGGATTAAAAAATCGGCTTCGCGACATCTTTACAAAAGATGAGTACGAAGCCGACCAATTTCGCCTCACGAATTAAAGTCCTGAAATCAGAATCGTGAGAATTAGTACAGCCGAAACAATCAAAATTAGAAAGCGAAGAACTTTAAAGGTCGTTTCACTTAATGAGGCGCCACACTGAAGTTCTTCTTTAAATTTCGGCCACAAGAAGTAGCCAGCGAGTAAGCAAACAACAAGACCTCCTGTTGGCAAACTTAAATTACTTGTGAAGTAATCGAAGTTATCGAAAACCGTGCGACCGAAAATCTTGAAGTTCTGTAACGGCCCAAAAGAAAGGCCGCAAAGAGATCCAACTAAGATAAGCGCCACAGAACTCACAACGCAGGCCGTACGGCGCGCCAGTTTTATTTCATCGACTAAGAAAGCAACGATTAACTCAAGCATCGAAACCGAACTCGTGATTGCCGCGCACAAGAGGCACAGATAGAAGACCACAGCCAAAATCTGACCAAACGAGAACTGCGCAAAAACATAAGGCATCGTAATAAATGTCAAACTCGGGCCGCTAGCAGGATCTAAACCAAAGGCAAAGACAGAAGGAAGCACCAAAAGGCCACCGAGAATCGAACTGAGCGTTGTTAAAAAGACAATACTTGCGCAAGAAAACGGTAAGTCCTCTGTCTTTTGTAAATAGCTCCCGTAGGTCATCATGCAGCCGCATCCGACGCACAGGCTAAAAAACGTAAAGCCCATGGCCATCAAAAGACTCTGGAAATTAAAGGCTTCTGGATTCCAGCTAAATAAATACTTCAGACCATTTTCTGAATTCGGTAGCGTCAATGACCACACGATGATGGCAAGAACCATCACGAGTAACAGTGGCATTAACACTTTACTTAAACGTTCAATCCCTTCATTAATACCGCTTCCGACAGCAACGGCCGTAAAGACAATGAAAGCGACCTGTGCACCAACGCAAGCGACAGGGGAGGAAACGAAAGCACCAAAGTGCTCGGCAAGTTCCTTCTTATCCGATAAGAAACTTGGTGAAAAGATTGCATCCCATAGATAGGCCATCGTCCAGCCGCCGATAGCCGAATAAAACGACAAAACGCAAAAACCCGTTAAGACGCCAAGATATCCCCAAAAGACCCAGCCTTTTCCAGCGATACGACGAAAAGTCGTCACAATTGAGCCTCGACCCATACGACCTAATGTCACTTCGGCAAGCATCAGTGCAAAGCCGAACGTGAGGCTCATAATCACATACGGAAAGAGAAAAACGGCTCCTCCGTTACTGCCTGCCATAAACGGGAATTTCCAAATCGCACCGAGTCCAATAGCGGCACCTGCGCCAGCCAAAATAAACCCAATACGACTTTTCCAACTGATTCTATTTTCCATGAGGTTACTTTCAAAAAAAAGAAGAACGGCCCACGCTTTGAGGCCGTCTTTGATTTTTAGCACAATTTCTTTACCTTATGCCACTTTGCGTTGGCGCACCGTTTCAAAAAGGCATATTCCTGTCGCAACAGACACATTTAAACTGTCGACCGTGCCTGCCATCGGAATCTTCGCGAGGCTATCACAACGACGCCTCGTTAATTGCCGCAATCCTTCGCCTTCGGCTCCCAAGACCCAAGCAAACGCTCTTTTTTGATCGATTTCATCGATTGTTTTTTCGCTCTCTCCTGCAGCTCCCACAACGTAAACGCCCGCATCGCGTAAGTCACTAATGGTTCCAGCAAGATTTGTCACCGTGACAACAGGAACCGATTCCCAAGCGCCCGCTGCAGCCTTTGCCGCCACAGGGCTATATGTTGCTGAACGGTCCTTAGGAACAATAACGGCTTGAACGCCTGCGGCGTCCGCTACACGAAGGCATGCTCCAAAGTTTCTTGGATCTGTCACACCATCTAAAAGAAGAAGCAAGGTATTGGGCGTAATCGCATCAAGGAGTTCATCGAATGTAAGAGCCGTCTTCCGAGGTTCGGCCAAAGCAACGATTCCCTGATGAGGAACGGCTCGAGCCATCGCGTCAAGCCTTTCAGGGAAAACGGATGCGACTCGAATCCCTTTTTCCGCGAGGCGTGCCTTGCACTCGGTCATACGCTTATCGTGTCGATTCTCATCGACATAGACAATGCGAATGGTTTCTGGGGCAAGCTTTGCCCTTGCATTCACAGCATGAAATCCCGCTAGTACTACTTCTTGAGCCATTTTTTTCTAATTCCTTTTTCGTTTTGCTTTTTTTTGTTTTTTTGAACTTTTGCGTTTTAGTGCGATTTCTGGAACGATTCTGAAATCAATACTGCGTGTTGTCATATC
>CAVCTI010000173.1:0-2516 GCA_963604755.1 Duodenibacillus sp.
ATCAGACTCAGACGGAGGCGTCAACTTGACGTCTCTGCCGATTTATTACGGTCTTAGGACAGATACGGCTGAGCGCCCGAAAAAGGATGCGATTAAAAGCTTTTCGGTCCTTAAAGATTTACCCTGGGAAATCGGGTATGGCGCCGTGATTTGCATTTCAGAATTTCCTTATGGTCTTGCCGATAATGTCATAGCTCATTCTGTTTGGGAGATTTAGGATTTATCCGCATTGTGTTTCTCAATGAGCATTTCGCTAATATTCGCAATCTCGATTCGGTTTAGTGAATTCATCATGATTAATTGCATTGCGATTTTCTTAGGTGGCGGTATTGGCGCTTTGGCGCGATTCGGAGTTTCAAGCCTTTTTGCGCGTTTTTTTGGATGTTCCCTCACATTTCCTATTGCAACACTTGTCATCAATGTTCTGGGAAGTTTTCTCTTGGGTTTTCTTTACGCTCTAAGTCTATTTAACGGGAAACCTCCCCCCGAACTTCACCTTGCGCTCACTGTCGGGTTTTGCGGGGCTTTCACAACGTTTAGCACGTTTTCTCTTGAAATCTTCAATCTCATGCGCGATGGCGCATTTGCTGCGGCGTTCCTTTATGTTTTCGCGAGTTTCGTATTTGGGTTACTCGCTGTTGCTCTTGGGTTTTTCTTCGCGAAATTCCTTCTTAGCTAACGCTTTCTCTTATCGAGAATGCTTTGGAATGGCAGTAAACATGCGTTCCCTGTTTTTTCTGTCAGCGTGGGCTTGAAAATAAGCCTTACACGCAAGCCTTTTCTCGCGCCAAATTTCCTTCTATGCATTCGTCGGAAGCGACTTCGATAGGTAGATCATTTGTTCGCAATTTATTCCTATCTGCCTTCGTCATCTCGGGACGATAACATTTTCAAAAATTAATCGGGAAAGAGGCTTCATTAATCTTGTCTTTCGTCGCTGTCACTAGGTTCTCTCAAACCCGTTTTGAGTTCTTTGAAATTTGTTGGATCTTTCCGAAACGTTGCTCTTCCCTTTGATGCCGAAACATGTGGGAAGCTGAGGAATTTATAGATTATTGCGACAGAATAAAATTCTTTTTAAAACAAAGGCATTTAAACCGAGCTACATCGATAAATGTCAGGTATACTTTTTTTGTTCACAAGCATGCGTGATGCTTGTTAGTGCATGGCAAAGCTCTTTTTCTCTCATGGCTGTTCGCAGTGTCCAAGGGGCATGATTTGTGAATTCATGCGAATGCATGGGTAGGCACTGCTAACTTGTAGCAGTAACGAAAAAAGTCCGAGTTAGCGGCTCGGACTTTTGAAAAAGGAGATGATGCCATGACCCTGACATCTATCTCGCTTGTTATCTTAACAGATATTACGTTGGATGTGACGCATTTTCCGATTGTAATTTGCGTTTTCGTCCTCGTGAAAATCTTGTTTAAAAAGAAGCGTAAACGCGGCTAGTTTCTCCTAGCCAGGACGAAGGGTTTCCCTTCGTCCGATGCTTGTGAACTTTATTAAAGTTTTAATGTAGATTCTTAGCACTGTCGGTTTTCTGCACAAAAGTGCTTCAAAAAAAGCCGTGCCCAAGGAACATTTCTTTACTGGTTCTAGTAGCTTTAAATTGCCTTTCTCTCCCATCATAACCGCATAGGACGGCCCTACGATTCTTGCGCTTGCATGGTGAAGTTCTGCTGTCGAATAGTCGTATTAGAAAAAGTCCGAGTTAGCGGCTCGGACTTTTGAAGGAGAGATACCGCAATGTTAATAACAAGTATCTCTTTCGTTAGCGAACATTGATATCAACGTGACGCTTTTGTCTGTGACAATTTGCATCCTTTTGATTTTCAGATTCGCTAAAAAGCGTAAGAAAAAACGTAGCTAGAAGCTACTAGCACGTGGATGGAGGAGAATCCTCCGTCCACGGCTTGCGAACTTTAGCACAACTTCAAAGGAAAATCCGAGTTAGCGGCCCGGACTTTTGAAAGAGTTTCGTCTTTGAAATCGATAGCAACTCATCCCTTCAGGCGACACTAAAACAATCCCTCCTAAAACGATTTGATTTTCTCAAATCGCCCCACAACTAGCACGGTGAATAATAGTCCACGGCTATCAGGATAATTTCTCTCATAGGCTGTATGGCAAAGCTTCTTTTTTACCATACAATCAAGTCAAGGAACGTTTTAGAAAGGGCTATACCAATGACAGAACATATGAGCACAGCTGTACGAGTTCCCATCGAACTCGATAACCCAAGTGTTGAACGTATCGAGTCACTTTGCGTTAAGTGCGGTCTTTGCGCGAAGGTTTGCCGTGATTACGTCGGTGTTTTAGGTCGCTATGATCTAGAGAAAACCGGCAATCGTGGAATCTGCACGCACTGCGGGCAATGCATTCACGCCTGTCCCGTAAAAAGCCTTGTTGAAAAAGACGAGGTCCCGTGCGTAAAAGAAGCACTGAAGAATCCAGATAAGATTGTGATTGTCACAACATCTCCTGCGGTTCGTGTTGCCCTGGGCGAATCCTTTGGC
>CAVCTI010000173.1:2526-3047 GCA_963604755.1 Duodenibacillus sp.
TCCTTTGGCCTTGAGCCAGGCACCTTTGTGCAAGGGAAGATGGTTTCACTTCTACGCAAATTGGGCGCCAAGTATGTCCTTGATACGAATTTCGGCGCTGACCTCACGATCATCGAAGAGGCCTCAGAATTTGTCGAACGCGTAAAGAACCATAAAGAAAAACTCCCTCAGTGGACAAGTTGCTGTCCGGCGTGGGTCAAATACTGCGAACTTTTCTACCCCGAAGTTTTGCCGCATTTATCCACAGCGAAGAGCCCCATTGCGATGCAGGGAGCCACGATAAAAACCTATTTTGCTAAGAAAATGGGGATTGATCCGTCCCGCATCGTCAATGTGGCATTGACGCCATGCACGGCAAAGAAATTTGAAATCAATCGCCCCGAGTTAAACGCCTCGGCTCGCTACTGGAATAAACCTGAAATGCGCGATACGGACTTTGTGATTACCACGCGTGAACTTGCGCGCTGGGCCAAAGAAGAAAAAATTGATTTTGAGGCGCTTGAAGATTCTGACTTCGATCA
>CAVCTI010000174.1:0-13746 GCA_963604755.1 Duodenibacillus sp.
CCGACATCACGTGTGTGCCCTGCGTAAAACGAACAAGCAAATTGTGATAGCGGTCGCTTGTGATTGTGCGCGTTGTTCCAAGAACGCCAAAGCGTCCACTGTGGCTTAACTTTGCTGCGGGTTTTACAGCAGGTTCAATGCCAATGATGGGTAGGTTAAATTCGCGGCGTACAGTTTCCGCTGCGGTCGCTGTCGCGGTATTGCAGGCAATTACGATGGCTTTCGCGTCGCGCTCAAGCAAAAATTGAATCATCGCTCGTGTGCGATTGATGATAAAGGCTTCAGGCTTATCTCCCCACGGGGCGTTACCGTTATCGGCGCAATAAAGATAGTCTTCTTCTGGTAATCGGGCTCTGAGGGCTCTTAGTACTGAAAGCCCACCAAGGCCGGAATCCAATACACCAACGGGAGAGAATGAGGCCATTTAATTTTTCTCCGCCGCCGCGCGCCCTAAGCGGTCGTTAACCGCAGCCCAACTTGGTAGTTGCGGAGGCATCTCAACTAAGATTCGCGAGGCGCAAGCGGAATCGAGTCTATGAAGATTTTCATAAAGGCCGTGCGCGTAGCCTTCGAGTGAGTCAGGAGCGACAATCGAAAGCGCGAGACGCTCTTTATCTAACTTTTCAAGTGCGTCGCAAGAGGCCATCACGGCAACTTTTGCTGGAGCTAATTCAGCAAAGCGGGTAACAATGAGTTCTTTCGGGACAACCTCAAGCTTTGTCTTTGGTGCGTAGTGGCTCTTTAAGCGGCCTGAGGCGCGTGGCGCGTCGCTTCCTGCGTCTGGCACCGGACACCCTAAAACGGTTTCGAGCATTTCTCGGGTGATCGCGCCGTGTCTCAAAATCTCGGGCCTTTTCCCTGATAAATTGATCATCGTTGACTCGACACCGACTTCACAGATGCCGCCATCGAGAATGTAGTCAAGTTTTCCTGCGGGTTTCACACCCAGGTCATCGAAAACGTGCTTGGCGCTTGTCGGAGAAATCTGTCCGAAGGTGTTGCAACTTGGTGCTGTGAGCCCCTTAAAGTTATCCCCTGCAAACGCTTCTAATAGCGCATGAGCCCACGGGTGAGAAGGGCAGCGTAGTGCTACAGAATCTTGTCCACCTGTGACAAAGTCGCCACAGCGTGTTGCCTTTTTTAGTACGAGCGTTAAGGGTCCTGGCCAAAAGGTCTTTACCAACAAACGCGCTTCTTCAGGAATGTTGATTGCCCAAGCATCAAGCGCTGCAGCACTCGCTACATGCACAATGAGCGGGTGATTGGTGGGGCGCTTTTTGGCAGCAAAGGTCGCAAGAACCGCTTCTTTATTGTCTGCGTCCGCTGCCAATCCATAGACGGTTTCTGTGGGGATGGCGACCAACCCTCCTGCGCGCAAAACGTCGGCGGCCTTAGCAATGGCCGCCATATCAAGAGAAGGATAGTTAGAAAAAGGCATTACGACTCGATAGGAAGTTTGGCGTGACGCACTTTATCGCTTTGCTTGGCGCGGAATTCGTCAAGTTTCTTCGCGAGAGCCTCATCAGTGAGAGCCATCATCGTGACAGCAAAGATTGCGGCGTTGGCCGCTCCACCTTCACCGATAGCAAAAGTTGCAACAGGGATGCCGCGTGGCATCTGAACGATAGAAAGTAGGCTATCCATGCCTTTTAAGTACTTCGAAGGAATAGGAACACCTAAAACGGGAAGCGTAGTCTTTGCGGCAATAACGCCAGCTAAGTGAGCCGCACCGCCAGCACCTGCGATGATGGCTTTAAGGCCGCGAGCTTTAGCCGTTGACGCGTATTCGGCTGTTTCGTCAGGAAGGCGATGAGCACTAATGACTTTGACTTCGTAAGCGACATCAAAGCTTGTGAGAATATCAATCGCGGGTTTCATCATCTCCCAATCGGAAGTCGATCCCATCACGATGCCAACAAGAGGAGGATTTGTCATAACGAACCTCTAGGGAAAAAAGACGGTAAATAGGACTGAACCCCAAGTTAAGGCACAGAGAATAAGACTAAAGAGGACTGCCGCACTCCCTAAGTCTTTGGCAAATTTGGATTTCGGGTGAATCTCGGGGCCAATTCTATCGATTGCGGCTTCAACGGCAGAATTCAAAAGTTCCACGATAAGAACCAAGAAAACGGAAAATAGGCAAAGAAGCCGAAGCGAGAGTTCAACAGGTAAAAAGAAACTCACAGGGATGAGGATAAGAGCTAAGAGCAGTTCTTCACGGAAAGCTTCTTCGCTTTTTAGCGCGGCGCGAATCCCGTCGTAGGAGTAGCGCGTGGCGTTTATGAGGCGTGTCAGTCCCGTTTTTCCTTTTAAGTCGTTTGCTGTTTTCTCTGGCATGAATAGAAAAAGGGAGCTTGATTTTGAAGCTCCCTTCGAGTTCCTTTATCGATTAGAGAACTTTCTGCGCAAGTTCGCCTTTAGCGTACTTATCTGCCATCACATAAAGCGGCGTGGCTTTAATGTGGGCGGCTTGTCCTTCGCAACCGAAAGCAATGTAGCGGCTCTTGCAGAGCTCTTTAGCGGCTTCGCGCGCTTTCTTCATATAGCCACGCGGATCAAAGCCACTCGGGTTCTCCACAAAGTAGCGGCGGATGGCTGCTGTCATCGCAAGGCGAATGTCGGTGTCGACATTGACCTTACGAACGCCGTGACGGATGGCTTCCTGAATTTCTTCAACCGGCACTCCATAGGTTTCACGCATCTGACCACCGTACTTGCGGATTTCAGCGAGCAATTCCTGAGGAACAGAACTCGATCCGTGCATCACAAGGTGTGTGTTCGGGAGGCGGGCGTGAATTTCTTTGACGCGCTGGATGGAGAGGATTTCGCCAGTGGGCTTACGTGTGAACTTATAGGCGCCGTGGCTTGTGCCGATTGCGATGGCAAGGGCATCGAGTTGCGTGGCACGCACGAAGTCAGCAGCCTGATCGGGGTCGGTCAAAAGCATATCGCGGGTCATCTTTCCTTCTGCGCCCTGACCGTCTTCTTTCGCGGCCTGCATAGATTCCAATGAGCCGATACAACCTAATTCACCTTCAACAGAAACGCCAATCGAGTGCGCAGCTTCCACCACGCGTTTTGTCGTTTCAACGTTATATTCGTATGTCGATGGGGTCTTGCCGTCGGGCATTAAAGAGCCGTCCATCATCACCGATGAAAAGCCATAGCGCATTGCGCCTTGGCAAACGGCCGGGCTTTGCCCGTGGTCCTGGTGCATGCACACAGGGATATCGGGGTAGCTTTCTACGGCCGCTTCAATGAGCGACTTTAAAAAGAGTTCGCCTGCATATTTGCGAGCCCCAGCGGAGGCTTGCATGATGACGGGCGCGCCAACTTCTTGGGCCGCCGTCATGATGGCGTGAACCTGTTCAAGGTTGTTGATGTTAAATGCGGGGATTCCGTAACCGTTTTCTGCTGCGTGATCGAGCAGTTGACGCAAACTGACAAGTGCCATGTCGATAGCTCCGAATGGTTTGAGACAAAATCGAATGCGTTATGTATTGACTAGCGCCTTCTTGGAAACTATTTTAACCGAATAGGACTCGAAAAGTTCATGGAAAAAGCGTGAAAAGCCCGTGAAAAGAAGTAAACGTTTAGCTAAGGGATAACGGGAAGGATTTTTCTTTGGCTCATCCCTAAAATAAAGCCAAATTTTTTTCGAAAAGTCGGGGTGGCATAGTGTTTTTTCCCGATGCGAAAAATCCGGCGATGTGCTTAAATTCGCCCATATCAGGCGCAAGGCCTACTCGGTTTCTTAGTTGTGAAGTTTTTTAGCTATTTTGTAAATAAAACAGTGGAGTAACTGCTATGCAAGGACTTATGAAAACAAGTCTCAGTGGTTTGCCCTTGGTCTATCGCGGCAAAGTGCGTGAGTGCTACGCCGTCGGTGACGACAAACTTCTGATGATTGCAACCGACCGCATCAGTGCGTTTGATGTGATTTTGAGCGTGCCGATTCGCGATAAGGGCAAGGTCTTAACGGGACTCACAAAGTTCTGGTTTGAAAAGCTTGCCAAGGGAATGCCAAACCAATTGACGGATATCGCTCCTGAATCCGTGGTTGCTCCCAATGAAGTCGATCAGGTCGCAGGACGCGCTATGGTTGTTAAGCGCTTAAAGCCCATTTTGGTCGAATGCGTGGCGCGCGGCTACGTCATTGGCAGCAGCTGGGCCTCCTACAAGGAAAACGGCACAATCTGCGGCATTCGTCTTCCTGAAGGTTTACAGCATGCTCAAAAGCTTCCTGAGCCGATTTTCACACCGGCAGCGAAAGCCGAAGTGGGTACACACGATGAAAACATCGATTTTGACCGTGTTTGCTCGCTTTACGGTAAAGAGATTGCTACGCAGATTCGTGATTTGACAATTGATCTTTACACACGTGCTGCTGAATATGCTCTCACAAAAGGCATCATCATTGCCGATACGAAGTTTGAGTTCGGTTTGGATGAAGAAGGCCGCGTTTGCCTAATGGACGAAGTCTTAACGCCCGACAGTTCTCGCTTCTGGCCGCAAGACCAATACAGTTTGGGAATTTCGCCACCGAGCTTTGATAAGCAGTTCTTGCGTGATTGGCTTGAAACCCAGACTTGGGATAAGACACCACCGGCACCAGTGCCCCCAGCGGAAATTCTTGAAAAGACCGCTGCCAAGTACCGTGAAGCCTATGAGCGCTTAACAGGAAAGACAACGTTCTAATTTTCCCCTGAGAGAGAAACAATAAGCTCCCGCGAATCAGAAAAATTCCGGGAGCTTTTTGATGGGAAAACAGACTAAGAGACAACGTCGCCTGTGACGTAAATGCCGTCAAAGCACGAGCAATCGAATGTATCGATTTCAGGATTAAGTTCGTGAAGTGCTCTCGGTAGATCTTCAAGGGGAAGATAAATGACCGCGTCGGCACCAATGCGTTTGGCGACTTCTTCTTCGCTTTCTTCGTTGCCGCAAATCAGCTCTGAGCGTGACGGAATGTCGATTCCGTAAACGTTAGGAAACATCACGCGAGGAGCGGTTGAGGCGACAAAAACCTTCTTAGCTCCTGACTGGCGAGCTAAGTCAACGATCTGTTCCATTGTTGTGCCGCGCACGATAGAGTCGTCAACGAGAAGTACGTTCTTGCCGGCAAATTCAATTGGCATGGCATTGAGTTTTTGGCGAACGCTTTTCTTGCGAGTCTTTTGATCGGGCATGATGAATGTGCGCCCGACGTAGCGATTCTTAATAAAGCCTTCACGGTAATCGAGGTGAAGAATTCCAGCTAATTCCTGCGCGGCAGCGCGCCCTGTATCAGGGATAGGAATCACGCAATCGATTTCGTGGATATCTAGGCGTTCTTTAATCGTACGAGCGAGGAATTTCCCAAGTTGCAAGCGCGCGCCGTAGACATTGATTTTGTCGATGACGCTTTCTGGGCGAGCAAAATAAATGTACTCAAACGCGCAAGGCGTGAGTTTCGGGTTATCAGCGCAGCCTTGAGAATAAAAGTTCCCTTCAAGGTCAACGAAGATGGCTTCACCAGCACCGATATCACGCTCTAAGGTAAAGCCCGAGCGTCCCATTGTGACCGACTCGGAACTAAACATGTAATCGGTTTTTCCTGATTCGCTTTTGCGTGTGCCAAAACAAATTGGTCGAATGCCGTTCGGGTCACGAAACGCGACAAGACCGTGACCAGCAATCAGAGCAACACAGGCGTAAGAGCCTCGAACGGTGCGGTGCACTGTGTGAATTGCTCGAAAGAGAGCCTCAGGACTAAAGTCATTTTGTTCTGTCTCAGCAGCGAGGGCGTCAGCTAAAACGTTAAGAAGCACCTCAGAGTCACTCATTGTGAGTGTGTGGCGGTGATCGATTTTGGCAAGCTGTTCTTTGACTTCAGGTGCGTTTGTGAGGTTGCCGTTATGCGCTAATAAAAGCCCAAAGGGAGCGTTCACATAAAATGGTTGGCTTTCTAGATTGTCACTTGCGCAGCCTTGAGTCGGGTAGCGCACGTGGCCGATACCTGCATTGCCAACCAAAGGGCGCATATCACGTGTGCGAAAAATGTCGCTCACCATCCCTTTAGCTTTGAAAACCGCAAACCGGTCAACTTGCATTGTGCCGATGCCAGCGGCGTCTTGCCCGCGATGTTGCAGTAAAAGCAACGCGTCGTAGAGCTCTTGATTGACGGGTGTATCCGCAAGGATTCCGACGATGCCGCACATATTTGCGCCTTTCTCTGTTGATGGGGTTTAGCACTGAGTTGATTGATACTCAGCAGTGTTTTCGAAAATTTCTGATGGGCGGCATTGTACTCGAGCTTGAGGTTTCCCTACTTAGTAGAGGGACCTAGGAGATTTCCGAAAGAACGGCAGCTTTGACGAATTCTTTGTCCTTGTTGATGACTATCTCAAGTGGAAAATAGCCAAATGCCTCAAATAAAAACAGCCAAACGCCTCAAAATTGCGTAAAAATCCTCATAAATCAACGAAGTCTAAAACTGTGTGTTTGGTAGGAGAGCTACTGCAAAAAAAAGGGAAGCACTCCTTGTAGTAGGAGAGGAAGACTAACTAGAAAATCCCCGTAAATCTATGGGTTGTCGTGACTCATTCGTTCATCGCTTAAGCGGTCTTTAGCAATGTAAACGGCATAAGAACCAATCGCGATACTAACGAGAATAATGCCCGTGGCAGTCGCAGCCCAAAAGCCATGCGCTCCGTAGGGGCCGCCAATAATTTCTGCGCTAAAGCCTAGCCAGCAGCCGCCACCCAAACCGACAGACCAAAGAAGGACCCCGTAAATGACCATCGGCAAGAAGGTGACACGATAGCCGCGAAGCGCAAAGCAACTCGTTGTTTGCAAGGCATCTGCGACGTGGAAAATGAGAGCGACGGCAAGGAGCGATTTCGCCAAATCGGCCACTGCCAAGTCTGTCGTATAAAAGTTGACAACCACATCCCGAAAGATAAATAAACTCGAAGACGTTATTGCGGCAATGCAAAGCGCTAAACGCATCACACGAAACATCACTTGTCGAGCCATTGTTGGTGACCCAGCGCCAAGACATTGCGCCACTAAGACACTTACTGCAATGCCCAAAGAAAGAGGCACTTGGAAAATAAAGGAGGTGGCATTGGCAACAATCTGGTGCGCTGCCACATCAATCGTTCCGATGCGACCAATGAGAATAGCCATCATCGCAAAGCAGCTGATTTCGAAAAACATCGAAAAAGAAATTGGAACACCAATCTTTAGGTGCGTGGCTATTGCGCTTAAGTTAGGTAAGTAAAAGCGCTGTGGGCGGAATTTGTCGTAGACCTTTGCAAAGCGCCAGTAGCCGTACAAGGCAAAGAGACTTAACGTTGCGCCAAGAGCAGAGGCAATACCAGCACCACCACCTCCGAAAGCAGGTAGCCCAAACAAGCCATACATAAATAGAGCATTTAGCGGGAACTTTAATACAAGTAATCCCACCGAAACCCACATTGTCACTTGCGGTAGATTAATTGCCGCATTAAGCGCCACGTAGGGCCTCCCGAGCATAAACGCTGGAACACTTAAGGCACTAGCAAATAAATAGACGCGAAGCATACGTGCGACTTCGCCTTGGGCACTGCAGAGATTGACCCAAATATCGGTTGAGGCAAGAAGCACAAAACCAATCACACTAAGGAGAATCGATAGCCAAAGGCTTTGCGTGAGTTCAAATCCGATTTTTTCGTATTTGCCCGCTCCAAAGTGGTGTCCTGCTATGGGGCTTAGTGACTGGATGACACCAACAAGCGTCATTAAGACCATGACGACAGTGGCGTTACCGATAGCGACCGCAGCCAAGTGATCTGCACCTAAGTGTCCGGCCATCACCGTATCGATGGTGCCCGAGCCCATAATCGAAATATTGGCAATAAGAATAGGGGAAGCTAAGCGAGCAATGGCTCGATAACCGATATCGGGTTTAGCAAGCACAGCGGTTTGTGTCATACAAAAAACTACTTCACATCCTTATTGTGATTGGTAACACTGACTAGCCCTCGGATTCCGTAAGGGGACTCCACGGGCCGCGTTGCGGGTTCATCTTTCACGAAAGCTTGGCCACTGACAATTGAGCGCAGGCTTTCAAAATCGAGAATCTGCACGTGCTTTTGATTGACGATGATGAGATTGTCTGTTGTAAAGCGCGACAAGACGCGACTGACCGTTTCAAGCTTTAGCCCTAAGTAAGAGCCAATCTCAGCTCGCGTCATCCGCAACACGAATTCGCTTCGTGAGTAGCCACGCTGCTCAAAGCGCTCCGAGAGATTAAGTAAAAAGGCTGCAATTCTTTGCTCAGCGTGCATCGATCCTAAGAGCAAAAGAACACCATTTTGGCGAATGATTTCTCGCGAAAGAAGTCTTTCAAAATGCTGGGCAACCGCTGGGGCGTTAATCGCTGCATCGCAGAGTCTTTTATAGGAAACCACACAGATTTCTGTGTCTTCTAAGGCAATCATGTCGCTTGAATAGACGCCATTGGCCAGTCCATCGAAACCGACAATGTCGCCAGACATATAAAACATCGTCACCTGTTCGCGGCCGTCGCTAGCGAGAACAGATCCCTTTAAGAAACCAAGGCGTACGGCGTAAAACGCTTCAAAGGGGTCACCAGCTCTGTAAAGAGCTTCGCCGCGACGAATGCGACGACGGGTTGTAATGAGCTCTTCGATGCGCTCGACTTCTTTAAAGTCAAGGCCTTCGGGTAAGCAGAAGTCACGCAAACTGCATGTCGAACAAACGATGCGTATGCCGCATGCCGATGATCCTGATGTATGTAACATGCTCGCAGCCCCTTTCTTGCCGAATGATTTCGGTCTTGTATTCTCTTTTTTAGCGAGAGTGCTTTTCCAAAAAAAAAGCGTTCCCCTTTCTCTGCCTGGCGTTAAGATTATCGGGCTTTCCCGCTTTTCTCTTGATTGCTAAGAGCCTCGGGGGCAAGTCGGTATAATCAGCGCCAATCGATTCGGCTTCTAAGCCTTGTGGCATAAGGCTTTTTGGCCTATTGCATCAAAGCGTAACCGAGTCGGATTTGACGAAAGTCAATTGATTATAATCAATTGGAAAAGTTCAAACAATGCCCTTCGTAAGAGTTTTTTCCATTTAACGAAGTGCCTAGGAGTGTAAATCGTGACAGATCCCAATCTAAGTGGCGTTGAGTTGCCTGATGCCGATTTATGGCGCAAATTCGATGTGCCAGCGCCTCGCTATACGTCCTATCCAACAGCAGACCGTTTTGGTCCTGCGGTGGGGGTGGCCGAATACAAAAAGGCACTCACAACTCGTGATCTAAAAAAAGGCCTTTCGGTTTACACGCATATTCCTTTCTGCGCCGATGTCTGCCTATATTGTGGGTGCAACAAGATTGTCACGCGCGACCACGCCAAGGCCGATGAATACCTTGATGTTGTTTTAAAGGAAGCCGATCTCGTAAAAGAAGTTCTGACGGGCAAAAAAACGCTCTCGCAACTGCACTGGGGTGGGGGCTCTCCAACATTTTTAAATCCTGAGCAAATCTCGCGGCTTCTTAGCGGGATTCGTGAGAGATTTCCTTTTGAAAAGGATGCAGAGATTTCCGTTGAGGTCGATGCTAGGACGTGTAGCGCGGAAAAGGTAAGAACATTTGCCTCTCTCGGATTTAACCGCATGAGTTTGGGGGTTCAGGACTTTAATCCTGAGGTCTTAAAGGCTGTGAACCGCTTACAAACCTACGAAATGATTCGTGACGTGTTGCAGGAGGCGAGGGTCTCGGGCTTTCACTCGGTAAACATGGATCTCATTTACGGGTTACCCAAACAGACCCGGGAAAGTTTTGCCAAGACCATTGAAAAGGTGATTGAACTCTCCCCAGATCGCATTGCGCTTTATCACTACGCGCATCTACCCAATATCTTTAAGGCGCAAAGACGCATTGTGCCCGCAGACCTCCCGAGTACACCCGAGAAGATCAACATCATGTTTGACGCGATTCGCGCGTTAACGAGTAATGGCTATCGCTATATTGGAATGGACCACTTTGCTAAAGATACCGATGAGCTCTCCATTGCGCAACGTAACGGTACGATTCAGCGCAATTTCCAAGGGTATTCGACACAAGCCGAGTGCGACATGGTCGCTTTAGGCTCAAGCGCAATCTCTTATGTAGCTAACACCTATGCCTGCAATCCTCGAGAAATTGAACCGTACTATGAAGCAATCCGAGAGGGGCATTTGGCCACGTCTCGCGGCTTTGTGTTAAGCAAAGAAGATATTTTGCGGCGAACGGTCATTATGACGATTATGTGTCGCTTTGATTTGGTGAAGAAAGAAATCGAAGAGGAATTCGGTATCGATTTTGATGCGACATTTGCCTATGAATTAAAGAAGTTGCAGCCCTATGTGCATCATGGATTGGTGGAACTTAGCGACGAAAGGATTACCGTCAGTCCCAAGGGCAAGATGTTTGTGCGAGCGGTGGCGATGCAGTTCGATCGCTACCTACGAGAATCCAATCGTGCAGGTGGTTACTCAAGAATCGCCTAAGTTGAAAAAATAAGGACGAAAACGATGTCCGATATCACTTTCTATTGGCATGACTACGAGACCTTTGGATTAAATAAAAGGCTCGATCGCCCTGTGCAGTTTGCCGGTCTTAGAACCGATGAGAATTTTGTGGCACAAGGTGAGCCCGATGTCTGGTATTGCGAAACAAGCCCAGATTATTTGCCGAACCCTGAGGCGTGTTTAGTCACCGGCATTACGCCGCAGGTTGCGCACGCTAGGGGTGCGATGAAAGAAGCGGATTTTGCCGATTGCATTGAAAAAGCTTTCACAACTCCTGAGACGATTTCTATTGGATATAACAGCCTACGTTTTGATGATGAAGTTACGCGTTTTCTTTTCTGGCGCAACTTAAAAGACCCTTATGCTCGCGAGTGGATGAATAGTTGCTCGCGCTGGGACTTGTTTCCCTTTGTGCAGGCTGTGTGGGCGCTTAGACCCGATGGAATTAATTGGCCCGAGCTCATAGACGAAGACGGCAAAAAGCGCGTCTCATTTCGTTTAAGTCAATTAAGTAGTGCCAATCACTTAGAGCACACGCACGCGCACGACGCCTGTAGCGACGTGTATGCCACGGTGGCACTAGCGAAACTTATCGCCACAAAGCAACCCAAACTTTGGCAGTGGGCCCTAGAGAATCGTTCCAAGGAAGCGATTTCTCGAGCGTTTGCTTTTAGCTCAGGGGGAAACCCTGTCGTTTATATCGATCGGCTCGCCGGGCAAGAGCGTGGCTTTATTCGTGTGCTTTTCCCCATTTGGCAAAATGGGCCACGCACTGACATCGTTGCTTGGGATTGCTTTGAGGATCCAAGCGTTCTCACAACATTAAGTAGTGAAGAAATTGAACGTCGCGCTTGGCACCGAAGTCAATTAGAAGAGGGCGTGGATTCTATCGCATTGATGAAAGTGAAGCTTTCGAAATTCCCGTTTGCCTGCCCGAATCTTTCTGTTTTAAAACAAAGCGCCGTGAAGCGCTTCGGTATTGATCTAGAGAAGGTTTCGCATAACATCGATCTCTTGCGTGAGATTCTTCCTGAGATCCAAGAGAAGGTGAAAGCGGCTTCAGCTGACAAACACGATGACACGGTTGTTGATGTGGACGCATCGCTTTATTCGGGATTCCCAACGAACGCCGATAAGCAGCAAATGCTTCGCTTGGCAAAGATGAGCCCTGAGGAGATTTCTCTGGCGCAGAAAAAAGGCGAGATTCGATTTGCTGATGAGCGTCTTACGGAACTCCTGTGGCGAAAACGTGCTCGTAATTGGCTAGAAACCCTAAGTGAAGCCGAACTCATTCGTTGGAAGGCTTTTTGTAGCGCACGCTTAAAAGGCCTTGTTGAAGGAACATTGAGTCTAAATCAGTATTTTGAAGAAATTGACAAAGCCGCTCAGAGAGACTGCGAAGCGACAGAAAACGGTACGTTAACAGATGCGCAGTTTGAAGCGCGTCAGCAGGTTTTAGATGACTTATATAACTGGGGCGAGTATGTTGCGTCTCAGGCTATAGTCAGTGAACAAGGAGAAGAAAATGGCTAGTGAAAAGAAAGTTGCCTTTGTCGGCTTAGGCGTCATGGGTTACCCGATGGCAGGACACCTAGCCAAAGCCGGTTTTGACGTTGCTGTCTTTAATCGCACACATGCGAAGGCCGAGAAATGGGTTTCTGAATTCGGTGGCGCGAGTGCTCAAACTCCGAAGGATGCTGCCAAAGATCGCGACGTTGTCTTTGTTTGTGTCGGAAATGATAACGATGTGCGTAGTGTCGTCTATGGCGAGACGGGGATTCTCGCTGGCCTTAAAGAGGGCGCTGTCTTAGTCGATTGCACAACGGACTCAGCGGCGCTCTCTCGTGAACTTTCTGAGGCCTGCCACAAGCAAGGCTGTGGCTTTGTTGATGCACCGGTTTCTGGCGGCCAATCGGGCGCTGAAAATGGAACGCTTACTGTGATGGCCGGGGGAGATGCAGAAGACTTCGAGAAAGTTCAAGGCGTCATCAAGGCCTTTTCTAGTGCCATTACCCATATGGGGCCTGTGGGAAACGGGCAGTTGACGAAAATGGTCAATCAGGTTTGTATCGCAGGTGTGCTTCAGTCGCTTTCTGAAGGGATAGCTTTTGGCATGAACGCGGGTCTAGATATGGACCTCGTTTTAAAGGCCATTTCAAAGGGTTGTGCAGGCTCTTGGCAAATGGACAATCGCACCAAAACGATGGTTGAGGGGCGTTTTGATTTCGGTTTTGCCGTTGACTGGATGTGTAAAGACCTCGGGATTGCATTAGCGGAAGCCGAAAGAAATGGTTCCGAGATGCCACTTACGCGGCTAGTGGATAGTTACTACGTAAAACTACATAGTCAGGGCGATGGACGTATGGACACTTCTGCGCTTATTAAGCTCTTGCCACGAAAGAAAGCCTGAAGTCGGTTTAGGGGTTAATTCAAGAGCAATCCAGAAAATTATGGCGCAAGCAATTGCGCCATAAGTATCTAAAAATTCTTAGTTATCAAATCATTCAAGCCTGCCGCAGAGGATAGTGCAACAGGCTTGAAGGAGCAAAACTTGTACTAGAAATTAGGAAGCTTTGTAGGCCAAGAGAATCAACACAACAGCAACGCCACCGGCGATGCACAATGCGATGAGATCTAGGGTGTTGTCAATCGGGAACATGGTTTTCTCCTTGCGTGTTTTAACTACGTATTTTCCACGTAGTAGACTTTAAAAAATATTTCGGTTTTACGAAATTGTGTTTTTACGCTAAGTAGAAAACGCAATATGGTTCATAGCGATCAGAAACACTTACCGATAATCTTGAGTCAGACGATTTTTTTTCGAAGTTTTTTATGTCTCGTTTTTTTGGTCGAATTTTCACCTTTTGTGCCGGTTTACTCTGCGCCGCAACAGGGTTTTGCGTTGATCCTTCTATCAATTGGGTCATCGGCGTTTTAGATAGCTCGATGCCCAAAATGCAGTGGGTCATTCGTGATTCTTTTCACAAGATCGATCCAATCTACACAGATCGTCGTTTAGTTGTGCGGCAATTGCCAGCAGGAGCCATCTATGAGGCTGTTCGCAATCAGTCGCTCGACTTTGTGTGCGCAAGTCCTCAGGTGATAAGTGTTTTAGAGCGCTATTACGGCTATGAACTTCTCGCTTCCCTTTATCAAAAAAAGGAAGGTGCCTCGCAGAATAACGGCCAATTTTTCTCA
>CAVCTI010000175.1:0-2065 GCA_963604755.1 Duodenibacillus sp.
CTTCGAGAGTCACAGAACTCAGCATTAAAAGGAAAAATAAGACAGAAGAGCCTACGTTTCTTAGATAGCTTGTTTGCTCACGACGCGATAGAGCGACCAAGACAGTCGTGGCAAAATAGGAAAGAAAAACAAGAGGGAACCACCACGCTGACTGTCCAAAAAGCCAAAAAAGCAGATTGGCAACCCAAGCTCCTGTAATCCCACAGAAGTTTTCGATGGTCGATCCCCCTGTGACAGAAAATCCAGGGTCCAAGGGAGAAAATGTTGCAAGCGAAATTGCAAGAAAAATAGCCAAAACGAGGCTACCGACGGCAAGAAGATAACTTAAGGCCGACCGAGCCCCTTGTGTGACAGTTGTCACAGCCTTTTCGCGGGCAAACTGACGCGCCACGAGATTGGCTTCCCGTTGGGCTTTCTCTTGTGCGATTTTATTTTCACGCCATTCGCTTGTGATTGCTGGCTTTTTTCCTTTTCTCATAGAGTTTGGATTATACGAGGGTCTCTTGAGCAATTTGGTGGTTTTGCCTTGCATTTTTTTTCGAGTTTCTGCAGAATACGCATCCTTAAAGCAAAGGTACAAGTCCAACGCTTTGGGGGTGTAGCTCAGCTGGGAGAGCGCTGCGTTCGCAATGCAGAGGTCAGGAGTTCGATCCTCCTCATCTCCACCAATTCAGATCCGAGGTCTTATCCGAAGGCCTCGGATTTTTCCTTTTCTAGAAATCCCCCGACCTGCATAAATTACTTAGTGAGTCTTAACGACTCGTCTTTTGACTAGAGCAAATTCACAATTTCAGAAAAAACTGTTTCGCCTTACGATGAGCTTGTCCAATCGGTTTTCTGTAAGGAGATAACTATGTTCCCAATTAACAATACATTAGACATTATGGCGTTGGGGATTATTGCGTTCCTCTGCGTTTTCTTGGTTTTCGTCGCTTGGAAGGCCAGTTAAGCTGTTTTCCTCCGGTAAAGCTATAAGCTAACACAAAGCAATTACCGTTTTTTCTCCCACCAAGCCCCTTGGTGGGATTTTTTTCCACATCAATGCAATTTTCCAATTCATTTTCAAGCTTCCATCATTCTCTTTTCACTTTCTGCGAAAACCTAAGGTAGCGTAAAGAAAAACTGTTAGACTGAACCATCTTTTCGAAAAAAATGCAGGCGCCACTTAACTTGTCTTTCTTACAGTGAAACTTTGGTCTGTGCCGCGCTTAGCAAAAAAACTTGAGCTCCGATTCCATGGCCTTACACATCACGTATTCCAATAGTTTTACGGTACTTTTAACTGCGCTTGATGTCAATCTGACCTTTGATAAGGCCAATGGAAGGGAATCCTTATTTGAGCCCATTGAGATTGTTGTTCCTGGTAAAGAAATTGAGGGGACCGTTTTACAAAAACTCTGCGAAAAAAGCGGTATTAGCATTGGCTTTCACTTTTCTAATCTTGCCGAGTGGCTTCGCCCGTATGGCGCCTTCTGGCACACGGCAAGCCTGGAGAGTTTTAAGTTACCGTGGTCACTCTTGCCAATTCTTTTGGCCATACAGGAAAAGAAACAGTCCCTGTTGCATTGCCCTCTGACCAATTACGCCCAACTTTTGGACGTGCTTGAAGGCAAAAGCGAGCTTGAGGTTTTCTCTTTAGCCGAACGCATTGCCCGAGTCTTTACAAAATACGTGAACTATCGCTACGACTGGATTACTTCCTGGATCGATGATGCGTACAAAACTGAGGATGACGCCTCTTTAGCGAGGCAACCCGAGTTTCTTTGGCAAAAAAGTCTTTGGCAAGAGCTTCATGCAATTGACGGACTTCGTGAAAGAGAAAGCGAAATGCCTTTTGTGAGCTCTTACACAGGGAAAATTCTTACACTCTCAAGCGAGCTACTCGAAAAGACCAATTCCCGCTATCAGCCGCCCAAAGAAACAAGCCCTGTCCACATCTTTTTGCCGCATACATTGCCTCCGTTGGCGTTTCCAGTTTTAGCCAAACAAGCCCAAACCCGTGACGTTCGCCTTTATATCTTTAATCCGTGTTGCGAATATTGGTTCGATCCAAACGATGCCGTCC
>CAVCTI010000176.1:0-13321 GCA_963604755.1 Duodenibacillus sp.
ATCTGAGCCCTCACGGCGAGAGAGCTTCAATTTAGGACCGAGATATCGTGCCATTTTTAAGTTACCTCTTCTATCCTGCGGTTACCCGCATTCAGTTTGCACATCCGATAAACGCACAAACACAGGATACGAAAAATCAATTACATGCGACGACGCTTGCTGGGGCGAACGCCGTTATGGGGGATCGGTGTGACGTCCTGAATGCTTGTGACGCGAATGCCAAGGGCATTGAGCGCACGAACACTCGACTCACGGCCAGGTCCCGGTCCAAAAATGCGAACTTCGACATTCTTGAGACCATATTCAAGAGCCTGCTTACCAGCGTGTTCGGCAGCGACCTGAGCAGCAAAGGGTGTCGATTTACGAGAACCTTTAAAGCCCTGAGCACCGGACGAGGACGCGGCAACGGCATTACCCTGACGATCCGTAATCGTAATAATTGTGTTGTTAAAGGAGGCGTGAACGTGGGCGATGCCCTCGGTGACAACCTTCTTTACCTTCTTGCGGCCACGAGCGGCGGCCGACTGCTGTTGCTTTGTGGGAGCCATTAGTCTTCCTTCTCAGAAATTACTTCTTCAACGTGACACCAGCCTTACGCGGTCCCTTACGGGTGCGGGCATTGGTGCGTGTACGCTGACCACGAACGGGCAAACCTTTACGGTGCCGCATTCCGCGATACGTCCCGAGGTCAATCAGCCGCTTAATCGAGAGCTGGACTTCGCGACGAAGATCGCCTTCCACACTGAATTGACCGATGGCATCACGGATCTTTTCGAGTTCCGCGTCCGTCAGGTCCTTCACCTTTTTGGAATATTCGACGCCACAAGAATCCAAAATCTGCATCGCGCGAGAGTGGCCAATACCAAAAATGGCAGTGAGACCGATTACAGCGTGCTGATTGGGCGGAATATTAATACCGGCAATACGAGCCATATTTATTTACCTCTTTAGCCTTGACGTTGCTTATGCCGCGGGTCCTCGCAGATCACGCGCACAACGCCTTTGCGCTTAACGATTCTGCATTTGCGGCACATCTTCTTAACCGAAGCGTTAACCTTCATAAAATTCTCCTAAGAGAAGCCGTCTAAAGACGCGAGAGTTGTGATGCTCTCTTGTCTAAAAAGTTTTAAATCACTGACCCTGCACTTTTTACATGCCAGGTCCGAAGCCCTTGAAGTTTGTCTTCTTGAGCAAATTCTCATACTGGTGTGACATCATGTAGGCCTGAACCTGACTGACGAAATCCATGGTCACAACAACCACGATCAGTAGCGATGTACCGCCAAAGTAAAACGGCACATTAAAGCGTAGGTTCAAGAACTCTGGCACAAGGCACACAAACGTTAAGTACGCCGCACCCCCAAGCGTCAAGCGCGTTAACACCTTATCGATATAACGGGCTGTCTGCTCGCCAGGACGAATGCCTGGAACAAAGGCACCACTCTTTTTTAAATTCTCAGCGGTTTCTTTCGGGTTGAAAACCAACGCTGTATAAAAGAACGCAAAGAAAATAATGAGCGCTGCATAAAGCAGTGTGTAAAGTGGCTGCCCAGGGCTTAACGCGGCCGCCAAATCGCGAATCCAACGTGTCGAATCACCACTTGTGAACCAGCCAGCAAGAGTAGCCGGGAACAAGATAAGTGACGATGCGAAGATTGGCGGAATGACGTTTGCCATGTTAATTTTCAACGGTAAGTACGAAGCCTGACCGCCGTACATCTTATTGCCGATTTGGCGTCGTGCATAGTTCACTGTAATACGACGTTGGCCGCGTTCGATAAACACGACAAAGCCTGTGACTAAAATCACGATTGCCACAATAAAGATGGCCGACAAGGGGCTAATCGCACCCGTGCTCACCAACTGGAACAAACCGCTTGCTGCTGCGGGGAACCCAGCGACGATACCTGCGAAAATGATAAGGGAAATGCCGTTACCGAGTCCGCGTTCTGTAATCTGCTCGCCAAGCCACATCAGAAACATCGTTCCTGTGACAAGACTTACCGTGCAGGTAAAGCGGAACATCATGCCTGGGTCAATAACGAGTCCGTGCTGTGTTTCAAGCGCTACGGCGATGCCGAGCGACTGAAAGCCAGCAAGCAAGAGTGTTCCATAACGCGTGTACTGCGTAATCTTACGGCGACCCGATTCACCTTCCTTGCGCAAAGCCTCTAAGCTCGGAAGCACGTACGAGAGCATCTGCATAATAATGGATGCAGAGATGTAGGGCATGATTCCGAGCGCGAACACTGAGAATCGCGACAAGGCACCGCCCGAGAACATGTTAAACAGGCCGAGAATGCCGCCTTGCTGCTCATTAAAGAGCTGACGCAAGGTATCGGGATCGATTCCCGGCACAGGCACATGTGCCCCGATGCGGTAAACAACCAAAGCAAGCAGCAGGAAAATCAGGCGCTTCTTTAAGTCGCCATACTTTGCCAAACCGGTCGGCTTTGTTTTTGGACTGTTCGCCACGTTTCTTTCCTAAAGCGTTAGTGTTAGGCCTCAACAACGGAACCGCCAGCTGCTTCAATAGCTGCCTTAGCCCCCTTGGTGACGCCGAGACCTCGCACAGTGACCTTGCGGGTAATTTGGCCTGCGAGAATCACGCGCGCCTGAATCGCGTTGCGAGAAATGACGTTGGCGCTCTTTAAAACGTCCAAATCAATCTCTTCAACGGGCAACGCTTCAAGCTCAGATAAACGAACTTCGTCAACGAGCTGATGATTGAGCGAGAAAAAGCCGCGCTTCGGCAAGCGACGATGCATGGGCATCTGTCCGCCTTCGAAGCCAACTTTGTGAAAGCCGCCAGCACGAGACTTCTGTCCCTTGTGCCCACGACCAGCTGTCTTACCCCAACCAGAACCAACGCCACGACCAACGCGATGCGCCTGGCTTGTGGAGCCTTCTGCGGGTTTAATGGTATTCAAACGCATGTCTAGTCCCTCTTAATCGACGCGAACCAAGAACGCAACCTTCGTGATCATGCCACGAACAGCCGGCGTATCTTCCAATTCACGCGAGTGGTGCAACTTCTTAAGGCCAAGACCCTTTAAGCACGCCAAGTGATTCTTGTCGCAGCCAATCGGGCTCTTGACGAGCGTAACCTTTAAGGTCTTTTTATCTGTCATTTTTCAATCTCCAAAAAAGACCTACGCAAGGATCTGCTCAACGGTCATGCCACGCTTGGCGGCAATGTCCGCAGGTGAACTCAAGTGCGATAACGCATCAATCGTTGCACGAACCATGTTGTAGGGGTTTGTCGAACCGTAGGCCTTCGCTAAAACGTTGCGAATACCCATCGCTTCGAGAACCGCACGCATCGGGCCACCAGCAATAACGCCAGTACCTTCGCTAGCCGGCATGAGAATCACGCGGCTTGCACCGTGCTGACCCTTAACGGCGTGATGCAATGTGCCGTTATTTAAAGGATACTTTTTCATGTCCTTGCGAGCACGCTCCAAGGCCTTGCTCACAGCAGCAGGAACTTCACGGCTCTTACCCGTTCCCATTCCGATGGAGCCATCGCCATCACCAGCAACCGTTAAAGCGGCGAACGCCAAAATACGGCCGCCCTTAACAACCTTGGTGACGCGGTTGACCGCAATCATCTTTTCGCGAATGCCATCGTCGATTTCTTCGACCGGATTCTTTTTATCAACCTTAGCCATAAGCCTCGATTCCTTTTAGAACTTGAGACCGGCTTCGCGCGCAGCCTCGGCTAGCGCGGCAACACGGCCGTGGTAACGATAACCGGAACGATCAAAGGCACAAGACTCAACTCCAGCCGCTTTGGCTTTCTGAGCAATGCGCTCTCCGACGATCTTCGCAGCGGCAATATTGCCACCGGTCTTTCCCTCTTGAGCGAGCTTGGCGCGAACTTCAGCTTCAAGTGTCGAAGCAGAAGCTAAAACACGATCTCCCTCAGCAGAGATGATATTTGCATAAATGTGCAGGTTGGTACGATGCACCGATAAACGGACAACCTTCTGCAGCTTAATGCGGGCGCGAGCAGCACCAGCGCGACGCAGACGGCTTTGTTTCTTATTAATCATGGTCTAACGTCTCCCGCTTACTTCTTCTTAGTTTCTTTAATGACGACATGTTCATTAGCGTAGCGGATGCCCTTACCCTTATAGGGTTCCGGAGGACGATACCCGCGAATTTCAGCCGCTGTCTGACCAACGACTTGCTTATTGGCGCCGCTAATGATGATTTCTGTCTGGCTCGGAGTCTTGCACTCAACGCCCTTGGGCATCTTGTGAACCACAGGGTGCGAGAAGCCGAGTTGAAGATTTAAGGCATCTCCTTGGGCCTGAGCACGATAGCCAACGCCCACGAGCGTTAACTTCTTCTCAAAACCAACAGAGGCACCTTTGACCATATCGTTAACGAGAGCACGCATCGTACCCGCATTCGCGTTGGATTCACGCGAATCGTCGAGCTGCGTAAATTTAACGTGTTCACCCTCAAGTTCGACCTTAACTCCAGCGAGACGGTGAACGCTCACCTCTCCCTTGGGTCCCTTGACGGTAACGGCTTCATCGGTAATTGTCACTTGCACACCTTTAGCAAGAGCAACAGGAAGCTTAGCAATACGACTCATAACTGATGCTCCCTCCGATTAGGCGACATAGCAGAGCACTTCGCCGCCAACACCAGCAGCACGCGCTTTGCGATCTGTCATCACGCCCTGAGGCGTAGAAACGATAGCAATCCCGAGGCCATTCATCACCTGGGGGATTGATTCGTGGTTCTTGTAAATACGCAGGCCGGGACGGGAAACGCGTTCAATGCGTTCGATCACGGGACGACCCGCATAGTATTTCAAACCGATATGCAACTGAGCCTTGCCTTCATTGGCAACGACTTCATAGCCTTCGATATAACCCTCGTCCTTCAAGACCTTAGCAATCGCGACCTTGAGCTTGGAGCTCGGCATCACGATTTCAGCCTTTTCAACGCTTTGCGCGTTACGGATACGGGTCAGCATATCGGCGATCGGATCACTCATACTCATTTCGTAATCTCCTCGCTTACCAGCTGGCCTTAATAAGGCCGGGAATATCACCACGCATGGCCGCATCGCGGATCATGCCACGGGCAAGACCGAACTTGCGGAATGTTCCACGCGGACGACCCGTTAAACCACAGCGGTTACGCAAACGCACCGGGCTCGCATCTCGCGGAAGTGCCTCGAGCTTACGGCGTGCCTCCAAGCGATCCTCGACAGGAAGTGTTGCGTTGTTAATAATCGCCTTGAGTTCGGCGCGCTTGGCCGCGAACTTGGCCACAGTGGCCTCACGTTTGTGCTCGCGGTTAATCAATGATAACTTTGCCATCTTCAAGCACCCTTTCTCAATTGCGGAACGGGAAGCGGAACGCAACAAGAAGCGCCTTGGCTTCTTCGTCCGTTTTCGCCGTCGTCGTGATAGAAATGTTCATGCCGCGCACAGTATCGATCTTGTCGTACTCGATTTCCGGAAAGATAATCTGTTCTTTGAGGCCAATGTTGTAATTGCCACGGCCATCGAACGCACGACCAGAAACACCACGGAAGTCACGAACACGCGGGAAGGCGATTGTGACCAAGCGGTCTAAAAAGTCATACATGCGCTCGCCACGGAGTGTGACCATGCAGCCGATGGGCATATTCTCGCGAATCTTAAAGTTCGCAATCGCCTTACGGGTGCGTGTCACAGCAGGCTTTTGGCCAGCAATCTTGGTTAAATCGGCAACAGCGTTGTCGACATATTTCTTGTCATTGACCGCTTCGCCGACGCCCATGTTCAACGTAATCTTGGTGATACGTGGAACTTGCATCGTTGTCTTGTATCCGAATTTCTTGACGAGTTCCGGAACGATTGTGTCGCGGTACAGAGTGTGGAAACGTGTCATTCCTTACTCCTTACGCCTTGGCGCCAACAACTGCGCCATTGCTCTTGTAAACGCGGACCTTCTTACCGTCAACTTCTTTGAAGCCGACGCGATCGGCCTTACCAGTGGCCGGGTTGATGATCATCACGTTGGACTGGTCAATCGGCATCGTCTTATCAACAATGCCATCTTCGGTATTGGTCATCGGGTTCGGGCGAACACACTTTTTGACGACGTTAATGCCCTCAACTGTAACGTGCGTGTCATCGACACGAGCAATCACAGTGCCCTTCTTGCCCTTGTCTTTGCCGGCAATAACGATAACCTCGTCGCCTTTGCGGATGCGTTGCATCTGTCGGCCTCCTTAAAGAACTTCAGGAGCAAGTGACACAATCTTCATGAACCGTTCGGTACGCAATTCGCGTGTGACCGGTCCAAAAATACGCGTGCCAACGGGCTCGAGTTTGGAATTGAGAAGAACAACGGCGTTGTTATCGAAACGGATACGAGATCCGTCAGCGCGGCGCACGCCCTGAGCGGTACGAACGACCACGGCGCTATAGACCTCGCCCTTCTTAACACGGCCGCGCGGAGCGGCTTCTTTGACCGTCACCTTAATGACGTCACCGATGTTCGCATAGCGGCGTTTGGATCCACCCAACACCTTGAAACACATCACTGAACGAGCGCCTGTATTGTCGGCAACGTCCAGGTTGCTTTGCATCTGAATCATGGTTTCTAATTTCCCAACTTATTCTGCATACGCAGACAGTATTGGTCCCGTAAGGGAGAACGATTAGCGTACCTTGTCTTAGCGCTACATCTGTGCTCCAAAGCCAGCAAGCACGCGCCTCAAAAAAGCACCTAATCTTGGAAAAATCAACACAGATGCCGATTGCTCAGAGCAATCGGCTTTCTGCGTGAGGCCTGCAAGTTTAGCGAAAACCCCCTAAGCTTGCAAGCACTTATCACTACAAACTAGACGATAACAGCCTTTTCGAGAACTTTTGTCACGCTCCAAGTCACTGTCTTGGAAACGGGACGTCCTTCTGCGATTTCAACCTTATCGCCCACACCCACGCTATTGGTTTCATCATGTGCGTGATACTTCTTACTGCGCACAACAATCTTTCCATAAAGGGGGTGCTTGACACGACGTTCCACAAGGACCGTCACAGTCTTATCCATTTTGTCGCTCGTCACAACACCGACTAAGGTGCGGGTGAGCTTCTTTGTTTCAACAGTATCCGTCATTTCGCGGCCGCCTTCTGAGCGAGAACCGTGCGAACGCGCGCGATATCACGGCGCGCTGTGCGCAACTGGTTCGAGTTCTGGAGCTGCTGAGTCGCCTTCTGAACGCGCAACTTAAAGTACGCGGTCTGAAGTTCAGTTAACTCCTTGTTAAGCGCAGCCTCATCCATGGCGCGCAATTCCTTAGCTTTCATGTCCGTCTCCTTACTTGCCGACCTGGCGGACAACGAACTTTGTCTTCAAAGGCAACTTCGCTGCCGCGAGAGCAAAAGCTTCGCGAGCGAGTGTCTCATCGACGCCGTCCATTTCGTAGAGGACTCGGCCAGGTTGTACGAGGGCGACCCAGTACTCAGGATTGCCCTTACCGTTACCCATACGCACTTCGGCAGGTTTGCTCGAAATGGGCTTATCCGGAAAGACACGGATCCAAACATGGCCGCCGCGCTTGATGTGGCGTGTGAGAGCTCGACGAGCAGCTTCAATCTGACGAGCCGTCAGACGACCGCGTTCGAGCACCTTGAGGCCGAAGTCT
Organism: Duodenibacillus sp.; assembly: GCA_963604755.1. GTDB lineage: Bacteria > Pseudomonadota > Gammaproteobacteria > Burkholderiales > Burkholderiaceae_F > Duodenibacillus. Next base: position 7,661 of record CAVCTI010000176.1, read on the forward strand.
CCAAAGGAGACATCTGCGCCTCGCTGAGCCATACCGTAGTTACGACCCTTTTGGTCCTTACGGTATTTCGTTCGATTCGGTTGCAGCATCGCTTATTCTCCGTCTTTTGTTTCACTTGCGACAGGCGCCGCCTCTGCCGCTGCCTTACGGGCGCGACGAGCTGGCTTCTTATCGGCCTTCTCTTCAGCACCATCTTCGTTCTTACGAACGCGGCGAGCCGGACGACGGCGACGGTCTTCACGATCGGCAGGGGCATCGGGAGCCGCTTCGGCCACTTGCGCAGCTTCAAGGCTATCTCCCTTGTAGACCCAAACCTTAACGCCAACGACACCGTAGGTCGTGTGCGCTTCAGAGAAACCGTAATCAATGTCCGCTCGGAGTGTGTGAAGTGGCACACGTCCTTCGCGGTACCATTCTGTACGAGCAATTTCAGCGCCGTTTAAACGGCCCGCGCTCATGATCTTGATACCCTTGGCACCAAGACGCATTGCGTTTTGCATAGCACGCTTCATTGCACGACGGAACATGATGCGCTTTTCAAGCTGTTGCGTAATGCTTTCAGCAATCAACTGCGCATCAAGTTCTGGACGGCGAACTTCTTCGATGGAGATATGCGCTGGCACACCAATCATTTTCTGAACTTCAGCCTTCAGCTCTTCGATATAAGCGCCTTGCTTACCAATCACAACACCTGGACGAGCCGAGAAGATTGTGATACGAGCATTGTTAGCGGGGCGTTCAATCAAAATACGTGAAACGCTAGCCGCCTTCAATTTTTCCATCAGGAAGGCACGCACTTTCATGTCTTCGCACAATGTGCGAGAGAAGTTACGACCTGCCGCATACCAACGCGACGTCCAGTTGCGCGTCACAGGAAGGCGGAAGCCGGTAGGATTAATTTTCTGACCCATGGTTCATCCTTACTTGTCGCCGACGGTCACGTAAACGTGAGACGTCTGTTTACTGATACGCGTACCGCGACCCTTGGCGCGAGCGCCAAAGCGGCGCAACGTCGTAGCCTTTTCCACGTAGATTTTTGTGACACGAAGTTCGTCGATATCCGCTCCGTCATTGTGTTCGGCATTGGCAATGGCGCTCTCGAGAGCCTTCAAGACAATGCCAGCGGCACGGCGTTGCGTAAACTTCAAGATATTGAGGGCCTTGTCCACGGGCTTACCGCGAACCAGGTCAGCGACCAAACGGCCCTTCTGAGCCGAAAGACGCACACCGCGAACGATTGCAGTAGTTTCCATTTAATTACCCCTTAACCTTCTTATCAGCGTTGAGCGCGTGGCCCTTGAAGGTACGCGTCATGGCGAATTCACCGAGCTTATGGCCAACCATGTTCTCATTGACATAAACGGGAACGTGTTGACGACCATTGTGAACGGCAATCGTCAAACCGACAAACTCTGGAAGAATCGTGGAACGACGAGACCAGGTCTTAATCGGACGCTTGTCGCGACTTGACTGAGCCGCCTCCACCTTCTTCATGAGGGATCCGTCAACAAACGGCCCCTTCTTTAACGAACGAGACATTCTTCAGACCCCCTTACTTATCATAACGGCGCTGGACAATCATCTTATCCGTGCGCTTGGAATTACGTGTACGATAACCCTTGGTGAGCTGACCCCACGGAGACATCGGTGCGCGACCTGTACCAGTGCGGCCTTCGCCACCACCGTGCGGGTGATCGACCGGGTTCATCACCTTACCGCGAACAGTCGGGCGAATACCACGCCAACGTGTGGCGCCAGCTTTTCCGAGTTCGCGTAAGCTATTTTCTTCATTGCCAACCGTACCGATTGTGGCGCGGCATTCAATCAAGATGCGACGAACCTCACCAGAGCGCATACGAACCTGAGCGTAAGCCCCTTCGCGAGCGATTAACTGGGCAAAAGCTCCAGCGGCACGCACAAGCTGCGCACCTTTACCCGGGAGCATTTCGATGCAGTGAATCGTAGAACCCACAGGGATATTACGAAGCGGCAAAGCGTTACCGACCTTGATCGGGGCTTCAGCGCCACTTACCACTGTGTCGCCAACATTCAAGCCCTTCGGGGCAATGATATAACGGCGTTCGCCATCGGCATAAAGCACCAAAGCGATATGGGAAGAGCGGTTCGGATCGTACTCAAGGCGTTCCACACGTCCAGGAACACCATCTTTATCACGCAAGAAGTCAATCACACGATAGTGACGCTTGGAACCGCCACCCTTATGACGACACGTAATATGTCCGTTGTTGTTGCGGCCCGAGCCACGGTTCTTCTTTTCCGTAAGCGCTGCCAAGGGGCTTCCCTTGTGCAAGCCCGGCGTCACAACCTTCACAGTGTGACGGCAACCGGCCGAGGTGGGCTTCATTTTAACGAGAGCCATTACTTACCCTCCTGCGCGAAATTGATTTCCTGGCCTTCCTTAAGACGCACATAGGCCTTATGGACGGCGTTGCGCACACCAGGCGTACGGCCTGTGCGCTTAATTTTGCCATTGATGTTGACAGTCTGAACACTTTCAACAGAGACCTTAAAGCACAGCTCAACGGCGGCCTTGATTTCTGTCTTTGTGGCATCGGCCAAGACGTCAAACGTGTACTGACGGGCCTTTTCTGCGACCATCGTGCTCTTTTCAGAGATGACCGGTCCGACGAGGACTTTCAATAAACGATCTTGGTTCATCCGAGCATCTCCTCGATCTTAGCAATCGCGTTCTTCGCCACAACGACCTTGTCGTAGTAAACCAGCGAGAGCGGATCGATGTAGCGCGGCTCAACAACCGCAACGTTCTTGATGTTGCGAGAAGCTAAGAAAAGATTCTCGTCAACACTGTCGGCAATCAACATCGCGTGGTTCAAACCCATGGCCTTGAGCTTCGCAGCAAAGGCCTTTGTCTTGGGAGAGTCCGCAGTAATCGATTCGACAACAACAAGGCGGCCATCAGCAACGAGTTTCGAGAAAATCGTCGCCATCGCAACGCGATAGGCCTTTTTGTTCATCTTCTTTGTGAAATTCTCGTTAGGAGAACTCGGGAAAGTACGACCACCGCCTCTCCACAACGGAGAAGACGACATACCAGCACGCGCGCGACCTGTTCCCTTCTGACGGAAAGGTTTCTTTGTCGTGTGATGCACAAATTCACGATTGAGTTGTGCACGTGTTCCCTGACGAGCATTGGCTTGGTAAGCAACAACAAGTTGATGCACCAAGGCTTCGTTGTATTCACGGGCGAACACGGCGTCAGAGGCTGGCACCTTGGCCGTCTCCACACCCTGCTCATTGACTAAATTCAGCTCCATGGTTCGCTCCTATTAGGCCTTAACAGCGGCACGCACAAGGACTTCACCGCCCTTGCAACCGGGGACAGCGCCACGGATTAAAAGAAGACTACGCTCAACGTCGACGCGAGCCACAACGAGGTTTTGCGTTGTTCTCTGGCAATCGCCGAGGTGTCCTGCCATACGCTTGCCGGGGAAAACGCGACCCGGATCTTGGCGGTTACCAATAGAACCAGGGGCATTTGTCGTCACCGAGTTACCGTGGCTAGCGCGATTGGAACTGAAGTGGTGGCGTTTAATCACACCAGCGTAACCCTTGCCGATGGTTGTTCCCGTGACGTCAACTTTCTGACCGACGGCGAACATATCTGCACGCAAAGCTGTTCCGGGTTTGAATTCGGAGAGCTTATCGGCATCGACATGGAATTCCTTAAGCATCGCAGCAGCCTCAACACCAGCCTTAGCGAAATGGCCGGCAAGAGCCTTGTTGATGCGCGAAGGCTTTTTAGAGCCGAACGCGACTTGAATGGCGTTATAGCCGTCGCTTTCCTGTGTCTTAACACAAACGACACGGTTGTCGGAAACGTCAATCACCGTCACGGGAACAGAAACACCGTCCTCAGTGAAGATGCGCGTCATACCGACCTTGCGACCGACTAAGCCGAGCTTATCACTCATTATTATCTCCACCCCGGCTACGATTGGCCGGGACCGTACTTTATAAAAATCGCTCCACGACGGGAGGTTGCGTTACCTTCTAAAAAAAGAAGTGCGCCAACACCGATCGATTGCTTTGGTTTGCCAGAAGCGACACGTATCACCTCTTTTTCTCTTAAAAAGAGAGAATCAAGAGGCGAAAAAATTCTTACTGCACCTTGATCTTAACGTCAACACCAGCGGGCAAATCTAACTTCATCAACGCATCGACAGTCTTATCTGTCGGATCGACGATGTCCATCAGACGCTGATGCGTACGAATTTCAAGCTGGTCGCGGCTCGTCTTATTGACGTGCGGCGAACGCAAAATATCAAAACGTTGAATACGAGTCGGCAACGGAACTGGACCGCGAACAACAGCGCCAGTACGCTTTGCCGTATCAACAATCTCAAGGGCCGATTGATCGATTAATTTGTAATCAAATGCCTTAAGACGAATACGAATGCGTTGGGATTGCATTTGTTTTTTCCTAAAAAGAACAAAAAAAGAACTAAGGGGGCGCAGTATAACTGTGCCCCTTTGGCGCTGTCAATTACTCATTGATCTTCGCGACGACGCCCGCACCAACGGTGTGGCCACCTTCACGAATAGCAAAACGCAAGCCTTCTTCCATAGCAATCGGGCAAATCAACTGCACGCCCATCTCGATGTTGTCACCAGGCATCACCATTTCAACACCTTCTGGCAACTCGATGGTTCCCGTAACGTCTGTCGTACGGAAGTAGAACTGCGGACGGTATCCCTTGAAGAACGGTGTGTGACGGCCGCCTTCTTCCTTCGTCAAAACGTAGACCTGGCCCACAAACTTCGTGTGCGGGGTAATCGAACCCGGTTTCGCAACAACCTGACCGCGTTCGACTTCTTCGCGCTTCGTACCACGGAGCAACACACCGATGTTGTCGCCAGCTTCGCCTTCGTCGAGCAACTTACGGAACATTTCAACGCCCGTGCAAGTTGTCTTCGATGTCGGGTGGATACCAACGATTTCAATTTCATCGCCCACGCGGATAATGCCGCGTTCGACACGACCCGTGACAACAGTGCCACGACCAGAAATCGTGAAGACGTCTTCAATCGGCATCAAGAAGGGTTGATCTAAGGCACGTTGCGGTGTCGGAATGTAGCTATCAAGTGTTTCAGCAAGCTTCAAAACGCTCTGTTCGCCCAATTCACCCTTATCGCCTTCGAGGGCTAACTTCGCAGAACCCTTAACGATAGGAATGTCGTCACCTGGGAATTCGTAGCTGCTTAACAATTCACGAACTTCCATTTCAACGAGTTCGAGCAATTCAGGATCGTCGACCTGATCGCACTTATTCAAATAAACAATGATGTAGGGAACGCCAACCTGACGGGCAAGCAAGATGTGCTCACGAGTCTGGGGCATCGGGCCATCGGCTGCGCTAACAACCAAAATCGCACCGTCCATCTGCGCAGCACCCGTAATCATGTTCTTCACATAGTCGGCGTGCCCCGGGCAGTCAACGTGTGCATAGTGACGGTTCGCTGTTTCGTATTCAACGTGCGCTGTGTTAATCGTAATGCCGCGCGCCTTCTCTTCAGGCGCCGCGTCAATCTGGTCATAGGCCTTGGCTTCGCCACCAAATTTGGCAGCCAAAATCGTGCAGATCGCCGCTGTGAGCGTCGTCTTGCCATGGTCAACGTGAC
>CAVCTI010000177.1:0-2597 GCA_963604755.1 Duodenibacillus sp.
GCAAGCCCAATCCATGGGAAGAATTCAACCAAACCCATAAGAAGGGCGATCACGTCAAGGGACAGATTAAGTCGATTACCGATTTCGGTGTCTTCATCGGTTTGCCTGGCGGTATCGATGGCTTAGTTCACCTCTCGGATTTGTCTTGGACAGAACCGGGCGAACAAGTTAAGAACAACTTCAAGAAGGGTGAAGAACTCGAAGCTGTGGTTCTCGCTATCGACACAGAACGTGAACGTGTGAGCCTTGGCATTAAGCAACTTTCTGGTGACCCGTTTGGCAATTTCACGAGCACTCACGAGAAGGGCACTATTGTTAAGGGTACCGTGAAGTCTGTTGATCCTAAGGGCGCAACAATTGACTTAGGGGACAACAACGAAGGATATTTGCGCGCTTCCGAAATCAGCACAGAGCGTGTTGAGGACGCTACCACGCAACTTAAAGAAGGCGATGCCGTTGAAGCTGTGATTATCAGCATCGATCGCAAAAACCGTACTATTCAGCTCTCGATCAAGGCTAAGGATGCCGCCGAGACTCGTGAGGCGCTCAATCGTGTAAACAACGATGCAACGTCTGGCACGACAAATCTTGGTGCTCTTCTGAAGGCCAAGCTCGAGGAAAAGTAACCAAACCTAGGGAGCTTTACTATGCGAGCCCTTACAAAATCAGAACTGATTGATCGAGTTTTTGCGCGTTTGACAAACATCACGAATCGTGAAGCCGATATCGCGGTCAATGAGGTTTTGCGCACAACGATTGCGGCTTTAGGTCGTGGCGTTCGCGTTGAAATCCGCGGTTTCGGTAGCTTTTCCGTCAAGCACCGCAATGCTCGCAAAGGTCGTAATCCACGCACTGGTGAAACCGTTGAGGTGCCAGAGAAGTTCGTTCCGTACTTCCGCGCGGGTAAAGAAATTCGCGATGCGTTAAATAACTCGACAAAGGATCAAGCAGAATAATTTAAATTCTGACTTGATTTCTAAGACAGAAGGGGTTTTCGGATTTTCCGAGACCCCTTTTTCGTCTTTTCATTCCAAGAAATTTTTTTGTGGTTTACCGTGTTCGGTTAGTGCCCGATTTTTCTTCTAACAAGTGCTATTCTGCGCCCTAGGGGGGAGGCGAGGAGTCTTCCTATGCTTTTACGGCTTCTGCGCTTTTTTTTTCGCGAGAAGATAAAAAGGATGAGCCTTTTAACGAAGATTTCTTAGAGAAAAATATTTTACGGTGAGAAATTTCATGCGTATAGTCACATTGCCCCTTGGGTTATTGGCGTATTCACTAACGAGCCTTGCTGCCAACTTAGGTTCTTTATCTCTCGTTTCTCGTTTAGGAGAACCCTTTGATGCACGACTTCTCGTGCGTGATGTTAAGCAGGGCGAGCCCGTCGAAATCGCGCTTGGTGATGCAAGCTACTACAGTCGCATTGGTAAAAAGGTCGCTCCTGAAGTCACATCTTTTCGCATCTTGCAAGAATTAGATAATAAGGGAAGATTACGTATCGTAAGCGACGAGCCTTTGAAACTTGAGGCGTTTCCTCTCATTCTTGTTTTAAAGTCCGATGAAAAGCTTCAAGCCAAGGTCTACAACATTAAATTAGCGGCGCCGCGTTCGGTAAAGAAAGACGAACCTAAGACCGCAGTTGTTGCTGTCGAACACAAAGAAAAAGTTTCTGAACCTATCAAGTCGGCAAAAGCCCCCGAAGTAAAGAAAACTGAAACAAAGGCGACTCTAACGAAAGTTCCTGCTACTCAAGCTAAGACGTCAGAGTCGAAAGTTTCCAAATCTCCAGCTCCTGAAGGCAAGAAAGCGACGAATCCAGTAAAGGCTGTTACGCATGCTCCGATTCGTGTGAAAAAGGGGATGACGGCGTGGTCGATTGCGAAAAGCGTGAGAGGGGACTTCCCTGGCGCGAGTGTCGAAAGAATTATTGTTGCCTTCGTACGAGTTAATCCCAAGGCTTTCACAAAGGGAATGATTTCTGGATTGCGTCGCGGTGCACGATTAAATGTTCCTACGCTAGACGAGGTTTATGGCATCAGCGAAGAAGAAGCGCGCTCTATTGTTAACCATAAGCCAGCGATAAGCGCTCTTAAGCCACTTCTAGACGTGGCGAAAAAAGCGCTCGAAAAGGCCAGTCCCGCAGAATCTCAAGAGCCTGTTGATCCCGCTCTAAAAAAGACACTCGCCATAAGCCAAACGGCGCCTCTTGCAACAGCTGAGGAAGATAAGGTAAGTGAGCCTGCTACGGCTCTGAGAGCTCCCGAAGCCGGAGCAAAGGCCGCCGATAGCACTAATGTAGAAAAGACGGAAGTGCCTGAGAATAAGGCCGCTCCTGTTGAGACAACTGTTTCGAAAAAAGCGACAAGTACAAAGAAGCCAATTTCGAAAAAGGGACTTGCTTTGGGAGCGGGTGTGTTGGTGCTTTTTGTTGCAGTGCTCTTTTTCTGGCGTCGTGTGAGTCGTAAGAACGAGAAGACGTCAAAAACGAAAGTAACAGAAACGCCTGTCGTTTTTCACGATAAGCCCATTAAGATGGAATCCGAGCAGATTGAAGCCATCGAGAAAACTGTAACGCAGCGTATGCAGTCCGATAGTTACGC
>CAVCTI010000178.1:0-2693 GCA_963604755.1 Duodenibacillus sp.
AGGATATAGGCTCCAGGAGATCCAATACTTGTGCAAAGCACGGCTTTTCGTTGTACGGGGTCGGTAAGGGTTTCTTTAAGGTGCTTTTTCCAATCTGAGGTAAAAAGCATAATGGGCCAGAGAATGAGGCAACGTAACATTAAAGCAGGAAAGTAAAACGTTAGGGGAGTGAGTCCCGTTTCTTGTTGCACGGCCCACGCGTCGCAAAAAGAATATCCCGCAATACAAACGCCCGTGAGGGTTCCCCAAATGAGGCCTTTAATGACTTTACGGTTACCTGTGGCATCGGTACTGCTACTTTTAGAGGCAATAAAAAGAATGCCAAAAAGAATCGAAAGGATGCCGAGCGTTCCTAATAGGCTAGGGCGCTCTCCCAAAATAAAAATAGCGGCAAGAACGGTAAGCATCGGTCCTGTGCCGCGTGCAGTGGGGTACACAACCGAGTAGTCTGACTGCTTATAGCCATATTGCAAGACGTAGGCGTAAGTGATGTGAATGGGAGCAGATAGTCCGATCACGAGCCAACCCGCGGGCTTAATGTCTGTGAAAAGCGTCGGGTTGTAAATTAGAAGGACAGGTAAGCAAACAACAAGAGTGATGAGATAGCTTACGGGCCAAAATAAAAGAGAAGGGCTAGCTTTTTTTAGTTGATAGTTCCATGTCGCGTGCAAAATAGCGGCAGCTAAAACGAGAAGAAGCGCAGTAACGGACATGGTATTCTTTTTAGGACAAAAGCGACAACCCAAAACTATAATCCAACCTCATACCGATGTCCTATATTAAAGGGCCCAAACGATGCAACGCATAACGATTTCTGTTGACGATCAATTAGCCAAAGACTTTGAGCGACTCTTAAAGGAGCGCCACTACAAGAACCGCTCTGAGGCATTTCGCGATTTGGTGCGTCGCGAGTTAACCAACGATGCTGCTCGCGACACCAAAGGCGATTGCGTTGCTGTCGTCAGTTACGCTTACGACCACCATGCCCGAGTTCTTTCCAATCGTATGGTCGAGCATCAGCATCAACACACGAGTCTTGTGATTTCAAGTATGCATGTGCATCTAGACCACGAACACTGCTTAGAGGCCGTTGTCATGCGCGGGAAAGTCAAAGAAGTTCAGCACCTAGCTAAGACAATGCTTGCCGAAACCGGTGTCGAAAACGGCTCGATTCACATGATTGCAACGGGAAAAACGAAGGATTGAAGTGCTGTGGCGTCCCCACGGGGAGTCGAACCCCGGTTCTAACCGTGAGAGGGTCATGTCCTAGGCCACTAGACGATGGGGACCACTTTTAAAAGAAGAGCCCGAATCTTACACGCAACTTGGTGTTTTCGCAAAAGCCGAACGCATGGGCAAAGGCGCAAAGAAAGCCCCGTCTCTTCTGTGAGTCGAATCCATCTAAAGTTTTCTCTAATCTCAGAGCATTGCATATACATCTCGATACAAAAATACGAGAACATACGTAGACTGTTTTCACTATAGGGTTCTAAGATTTCCGCCTTTAAAATTATGCATAAATTAAAGGCTTGGCTTTTTCACTTGCCAAGAAAAAAGAAATCTGGCAAAAAAGAGGTGATTTGCCAGAAAAAAGATTAAGGAAAACTTAGCAGTGACAAAACTTTTAGATCCTCAGCAATTGGAAATTCTTCGTACGAAAAAAGGATATCTGTGCGATATGGACGGCGTGATTTATCACGGTAATGTTCTTTTGCCAGGTGTCTCGGAATTTGTTGCGTGGTTAAAGAAAGAAGGGAAGCGTTTCTTATTTTTAACCAATTCCAGTGAACGTAGCCCTAAGGAGTTGCAGCAAAAGCTCGCTCGTATGGGACTAGACGTTGGGGAAGAACACTTTTACACAAGCGCTCTTGCGATGGCAAAGTTCCTAAAGGAACAAAGCCCTGGGTGCAGTGCCTACGTGTTGGGCGCTCCTGGGTTAGTCAAGGCGCTCTACGACGTTGGCATCACAATGAATGATGTCGATCCCCAGTACGTCGTTGTCGGAGAAACCGACAACTACAACTACAACATGATTACGAAGGCTATTGACCTTGTGCGCCAAGGGGCACGCCTTGTGGGAACGAACCCCGATAATACGTGCCCGACAGAAAAGGGCATTGTTCCAGCTTGTCGCGCTCTGATGGCTCCGATTGAAATCGCTACAGGAAAGGTACCGTATTACGTTGGTAAACCCAATGCACTGATGCTTCGCACGGGACTGCACCTTCTTGAAGCGCACTCGGCAGAAGCCGCATTAATCGGTGACAGAATGGATACCGATATTATTGCGGGCTTAGAAGGGGGCATGATGACCGCTCTCGTGCTTAGCGGCATTAGCACGATTCCATTGGTTCGTCAGTTCTCTTACCGGCCATCTGTGATTTTGAATGGCGTAGGCGATATTCCGCCAATGGCTTCATAGAAAATTTAGCAGCGCCAATTGGCGCCGCTAAATTATTTATCCCCGAAAACTTCCCGCGACTAAATCAAAACGGAAGAATCGGCACTCCAAGGGGCCGTTAAAAAGAGGAATCTTGCGTGATTCAGAAAGCCGCATTTGACGCGGAAGGTTTCTGTCGCTTGTTAAAAACCACGCTGTAGTTCCTGACCAATTGTGCTTTAAGTTATCCGCAACGTCTTTCATCATTGAAGCGACGGACGCAGACTTCGGATTGGACTGTTCGCCGTAAGGC
>CAVCTI010000179.1:0-2814 GCA_963604755.1 Duodenibacillus sp.
AAGCGTGGTTTTTCCTGATCCCGAGACTCCTGTCACGACAGTGAGAGCGCCCATCGGAATTTGGCAAGAAATGTCTTTTAAGTTTCTCCCCGATGCGCGAACGATGCGTAGGATTTTTTCAGGGTCCGCTTTGCGGTGCTTCTTATTAGTGACAACGTGCTTTTGGCCACTTAAATAGGCTCCCGTGAGAGACTCTTTATTTTCTTTTAGCTCTTTAGGCGTTCCTGAGGCAACAACAGTGCCGCCGATGCTACCCGCGCCTGGTCCCATATCGACAATCCAGTCGGCTGACTTCATAAAGTCCGCGTCGTGCTCTACGGCAATAACCGTGTTTCCTGCAGAAACCAATTGCTCGAGCATTTTCACTAACCGAGCGGTGTCTCTCGGGTGAAGGCCCACGGTCGGTTCATCGAGCACATAGGTAACGCCCGATAAACCAGAACCCAATTGTCCTGCAAGTCGGATTCTCTGCAGTTCGCCACCTGAAAGCGTCGCAACGGGTCGGTCTAACGTTAAATATCCGAGACCTGCGTCGGTTAAAAATCCCAAACGGCGATCGATTTCTTCGAGTGCCATCGAGCCAATCAAACGCGCATTGGCATCGAATTGAAGTGTCTTTAATTTTTCTCGAAGCTCGGTTAAAGAAAGAGAAGAGAATTGGACGATATTAAGCGTATTTTTCCCGCTACCAAGCCTCACGTTTTGCATATCGCTTCTTAGGCGTGAACCATGGCACGCTGGGCACACGGAACGGCTCCTCAACACAGAAAATCCCATTTTGACAGTATCGCTTCGGGCTCTGTCCCAGCGGCGCCGAAGCTTCGGGATGACGCCCTCGAAACGAAGGGCTTTCGCCGCGTCTCCCGTTCCATAAAAGATGGCGTCTTTCACCTCGTCGGTTAGTTCTTGAAACGACGTATCCACAGAAAAGCCCATCTTTTTGGCTAAATTTAAAACTTCGGCAAACGCCTCATAGCTTTTATCGGAAATCCCAAGAATCGCGCCTTCACGTAAAGAAAGTTCTGCGTCTTTAATGAGTAACGCTCGATCGAAATCCTCAACAAAGCCGCGGCCTTCACACTTTGGGCACGCGCCCAAAGCGTTATTAAAAGAAAACATCGCTGGCGTTAAGTCAGGGATCGTGTATCCACACTCTGGGCACCCGTAGTGCTGAGTAAAGTTCTCTTCGGTTTGATCTTCTAGGTTATAGAGAATGGCTTTTCCGTTTGATAGATTGCATGCCGCTTCAAAGCTTTCAGCTAAACGAGAGCGAGCCGCTTCTTTAATTCGTAAGCGGTCAACAACAACGTCAATTGCCTTTGCCTCTCCCCTGCTCTTTTTCTCAAGAACCTCGTCGACAGTCGTAAATGCGCCATCGACGCGAAGTCTCACGAACCCTAAGCGCTGCATTTCTTTGGCAGCTTTCTTGGTATTCCCTTCAAAAAGGGTAGCGACAGGAGAAAGAATCGCAACCTTCGTTTCTTCTTTCAATTGAAGAGCGAAACTCACCATATCGTGAATCGAATGGCGTTCGAGTTTGACGCCGTGCTTGGGGCAATACGCCACACCAATTCGCGAGAAAAGAAGCCTTGCGTAGTCGTTAATTTCTGAGATGGTGCCAACGGTTGAACGGGCTCCAGCTTTCGAGCGCAATTGAGAAATCGCAAGGGTGGGCGTTAGCCCTTCAACCGAATCCACATCGGGTTTGGCTTGGGTGCCGAGAACGAGCCGCGCGTAGGCAGGAAGGCTTTCTGCGTAGCGCCTTTGGCCTTCAGCGTAAATCGTATCAAAGGCAAGCGAACTCTTGCCTGACCCCGAGGGACCCGTGATCACCACAAGCTTATTGCGTGGAATCTCAACCGTGATGTTCTTGAGGTTATGCGTTTTGGCGCCAACCACACGAATTTTTTCCATAACTCAAATTTTGCGACTTGACAAAAAAGTGAAGAGAATAATCTAGCATAGGCTATCCCGAGAAACGAATTTTTGAAAGTTCCGTCCCTTAACATAAAAGAGACTAAGCCTTTCATTTTGATTGAAAAAAACATCAATCGCGTGCTCTTTCCTGTATAAAATACGAGCGTGTTGAGTCGAGTGCGATAGAAAACAGCAAAATCGTGTTTCCTTTTTCGTGCTTCGGCGTTTTTCTACGATATTTTTGGTACAAGAGAATTACTATGGCTTCCGTAAATAAAGTCATTTTGATTGGCAATCTCGGGCGTGATCCCGAAACTCGCTACACCGCAGACGGCAATACCGCCATCTGCCACATTGTCATCGCCACAAGCCGCCGCTACAAAGATAGCCAGGGCCAGCCTCAGGAAGAAACCGAGTGGCATCGCATCGTGTTTTTCGGCCGTCAGGCAGAAATTGCGCAGCAGTACTTAAAGAAAGGAAGCCCCGCTTACATTGAGGGTCGTTTGCGTACGCGTAAATACACCGATAAAGAAGGGATTGAACGCTATCAGACAGAGATTATCTGCGAAACCTTGCAGCTCTTAGGGGCTCGTACGGGTTCCCCAGCAGGCGAGTCTTTTGAATCACCTCGTCGCGAACACCGCCCGCAGGCCGCATCTGCCGCTCCCGCGTCGCGCCCGGCTCCTGCTGCAGCTCCCGCAACAGCCTCTCCTGTAGACTCCTTAGAAGAAGACGACGTTCCGTTCTAAAGAGTTCTTTACTTAATGTTTTTAAATCCCAGACTTCAAAAAAGACGTCTGGGATTTTTGTTAGCCCTACTCGTGACGAACCGCTTCAATGGGATCAAGGCGTGCCGCACGCCGCGCAGGGAAGTAGCCAAAGACAATACCTGTTAAC
>CAVCTI010000180.1:0-2002 GCA_963604755.1 Duodenibacillus sp.
ATCCCAAGGAGCATCCGGCAGGTTGCCAGAAACGCCAGGACTAGCTTCTGTTAATCCATAGGCTTCAAGAATGCTTGTTTTTGTCACAGTTTGCCAACGTTCTGCAACGGTACGTTGCACTTGTGTGCCACCACCGCAAACCATTTTTAATTGACTAAAGGGTGAAGCGCAGAAGGCTTTGTTGTGAAGCATTCCATTAAAAAGGGTATTGACTCCCGCAAAGGCCGTGAACTGCCACTTGTTCATGAGTTTTGCGACAGAAGCCATATCGCGAGGGTTCGGTACTAAGACCTGAAGGCTCGCATGCTTAGCAAAGCAAAGTGTCGCCGTAAGACTAAAGACGTGATAAAGCGGGAGAGCGGTCATAATGCGCTCTTTCCCTTCTTCGAAGGTTTGAGAAATCCAAACTCCTGTTTGCTCGACATTAGCTAGGAGATTCCTGTGTGTGAGCATCGCCCCTTTGGCAATACCTGTTGTACCGCCTGTGTACTGTAAGAAAGCGACATCGGTGTTGTGGAGTTCAACTTCTTTAAAGCCGTGCGCCTTACCTAACTTAAGTGCTTCTCGAAAATTAACGTGCTGTGGAAGATGAAATTCTGGGACAAGCTTTTTCACACGACGAATAACAAAATCAATTGCAGTGCGACGAATGAAGTCGAGCATATCGCTAGCCTTCGTCGTCACGATGTGTTCAACAGCTGTGCCTTCGAGCGCGTTTTCTAAAGTCTTTGCGAAGTTTTCAATAATGACAACGACCTTGGCGCCACTGTCGACTAACTGATGCGCGAGTTCATGAGAGGTGTAAAGCGGATTGACATTAACGACAATCATCCCTGCACGCAAAGTGCCTAACATCGCAATCATGTATTGCGTAAGGTTAGGCATCATGATGGCGACTCGATCTCCTCGAGTAACGCCAGGAAGGCTTTGAAGGTAAGCGGCAAACGTTTTTGAGAGTTCGTTTAATTCGTTATAACTTGTCTTCTTTCCTAGGCAAACAAAAGCCGTGTTGCGTCCGTGCGTTTTAGCAACCGTATCAAAAAGTGCAGGAATCGATGAGTAGGTGTCCGGATTAATCTCAGCCGGAACACCCGGGGCATATTGCTTAAGCCACGGATAAGAATTCATCCTTTAAAAGTCCTTCAATGAAAAGAGTAAGCGATTTAGCTAGATGCCTTAGGTGACTTTGTCGCCTTTTTCGTCGTCTTTTTTGCTACTGCTTTTGTTTTGGTAGCAGGCTTTTTCGCCGTCGATCCTTTTTCCTCTTTAGGTGTTGCAGGCTTTTTGGTGAGACTAACGCGTGTTGTCTTTTTCTCAGGTTTTTTCGCAGTTTCTTCTTTGGCCGGAGCTGGGGGAACGGCTACTTTTTTGGAATCAACAAGTGTTAGGCAGTGTTTTGCGTAAGCCTTTACATCATCCCAATCGGTGTAGTCGATAACGGCTGTTGGATCTGTTGGGCCCTTGGTCATCTTCATAATCATCTGGATGGCAAGTTTCTGATACCAGTTCCAATTTGGGTAGTCGACTTTACCTGCGATGCACTTTAAGTCCTTTGGGCGCCAACTTGATTTCTGAAGGAAGCGTTGCATATAGCGATTTCCTTCAATTGTCGCTTTATAGGGTGTACGGGCAACGACAGTGACATTAAAGAAACTATTGGCACGAGCGTCGAGCTTTGCTTGGTAGCGGCGAATAAATTCCCAAACGATCTTGTTATAGACGCCGTAAATAATGGCAGCACCAGCGATTACTAAATCGTACTTTTCCCAATCCACGCCTTCACGAGAGGCTTCGGCCATATCCATTAAGTCGCATTCTGCGCCTTCAGAGCGGATAGTTTCGCAGATAACACGTGCGATTCGCGCTGTGTGTCCTGCGTGGGAATAATAGGTTACAAGTGTATGCGTCATAGAAATCGCGCAAGGAAACCTGTGTCTTTAGACACGAGAGGAATTGCGCCCTCCTTTACGAGTTGAGTTAAAAAAGTTGTTCTCCTCTCCAA